>NZ_SSOK01000072.1:55323-74826 GCF_029871195.1 Pseudomonas sp. BN415 | reverse complement strand
GAGGAGCCCACGATCATGAAAACCCAAGCCTTCGCCGCCCTGTTCATCGCCGCCCTGAGCACCTCCGTCTTCGCCCTGCCGTCTGACTCCCAGCCGGTGCTGGGTGAGTCGCGGGAAGCCACCACTATCCAGGTCATCGAGCCGGTGGCTGCCGAAGGTGGCTTCATGGTGCTGGACCGCGTTGCTGAAGGTGGCGCCGACCGCACCAGTGCCAACCGCATTGCCGAAGGTGGCGCCGACCGCACCGGTGCCAGCCGTATTGCTGAAAGTGGCTCGGATCGCACCAATAGCTTCCGCGTAGCCGAAGGCGGTTCGGATCGCCTGCTGCAGGCCCAGCGCGTCAGCTGATCCCAGCTTGCAACACCCCCTTCAAGCCCGGCGCATGCCGGGCTTTATTGTTTGATATCCGAAGCTGGATGAACCTTCCCCTGCAAGGACGCATTCATTCGCGACATCACGCCAGCCGGTACGTCCAGATCCGCCGCACGACACTGCCGAACTGCACCGACAGACGCCCGCTGTTGTAGACCTGCCCATAACGCCCCGCGATTTCACGCACGGCCTTGGCCATCTCGGCATAGCGCCGCGCCGGTAGGTCGGGAAACAGGTGGTGTTCGATCTGGTGGCTGAGGTTACCGGTCAGGATGTGGAACAGCGGCCCACCCTCCAGGTTGCTGGAGCCACGCAGCTGACGCAGGTACCAGTGACCGCGACTTTCCCCTTCCAGCACGCTGGGCGGGAACACCGCCGCACGCTCGGTGAAGTGGCCGCAGAAGATCACGGTGAAGGTCCAGAGGTTGCGGAGCAGGTTGGCCAGCAGATTCCCCGCCAATACCGCCGTCACGCTGCTGCCCACCAGCAGGGCCAGGAGGGGAAAGGCCAGATAGTCCTTGACCGACTGGCGCAGCACCTTGGCCTTGAACTGGCGCAGACGCGGGCGTAGCTCGTCCAAACTCATGCGCCCCTTGAAGTACTGGTCCAGGCGCAGGTGCTGTACCGCCACCGAATACTGGAAGAGCAGCGCCTGCAACGTTACCCACAATGGTTGCCAGCGGTAGAAGGGTTTCCAGCGTTGCTCGGGGAAGAGCCGCACCACGCCGTAGCCGACGTCGTCGTCCATGCCCAGCACATTGGTGTAGCTGTGGTGGATATGGTTGTGGGTATGCCGCCAGAAGTCCGAGGGGCCGGCAATGTCCCACTCGTACGTGGTGCCACGCAGTTCCGGGTCGTTCATCCAGTCGTACTGGCCGTGCATGACGTTGTGGCCCAGTTCCATGTTTTCGAGGATCTTGCCCAGCCCGAGCAGGGCCACGCCCAGCAACCAGGTGGGTGGGAACCAGCCGAGCATCAGTAAGGCGCGGCCGCTCCAGCAGCAGAAGCGCACCGTTGCACGAATGCGGCGGATATAGCGGGCATCACGCTCGCCCAGGTCATCCAGGGTGCGCTGGCGCAGGGCGTCCAGTTCCGCGCCGAAGGCATCGAGTTCGGTTGGGGTTAGTTCGCGGTCGCTTCGCATCTCGAGTCCTAGAGTTCCAGTTCCACATCGCCCACTGGCGCGCTTACGCACAGGCGGATCGGCAGCCCCGGCCCGTGGGTCAGGGCACCGGTGCGCAGGTCGCGAACGCTGCCGGCCAGCAGTTGGCAGGTACAGCCGGCGCAGATGCCCTGACGGCAGCCATGGGCCGGACGCAAGCCATGGGTTTCGGCCTGCTCCAGCAGATTCGCCGCGCTGTTGCCCGCCACCTCTTGATGGGAACGGGCGAAGCGCAGGCGGACCGTCTCGCCTGTCTCAATGGACGGAGCCGGTGGCGTGAAGGCCTCCACCTGCAAGCGGCCTTCGCGGGGCGCTGCCTGCCACCAGTCATACACGTCAGCTACGAAACCGTGGGGCCCGCAGGCCAACGCGCTATCAGCCGGCACCCCGTCCAGGTGATCCGCCCGAAAGCGCCCAGCCAACTCGTCGGCTTTCGGCGCCTCGCCGCTGATGGCCCAGCGCACCTGGACGTTGGGATGGCGCACCATCAGCGCTTGCAGCTCCTCACTGAAGGCACGCTGAGCGCGCTGGCGCACGTAATGCAGCAGCGTCACCGGTGCCGAAAATCCACAGGCCAAGGCCTGGCGCAACAAACCGAGCAGGGGCGTGATGCCGCTGCCGGCCGCCAGCAACAATACGGAAGCAGCACCCTGTGGCCAGTCCAGCTCGCCCTGGGCCGGGTCCAGCTCCAGCACGGCCCCCACTTCCAGCCTGTCCAGCAACCAGTTGGACAAGCGCCCGCCGGCCTGGCGCTTCACCGCCAGTTCGATGCGCCCATCGGGCTGTACCGCCACCAGGCTGTAGCTGCGGCCTTGTCGCACCCCATCCAGCTCCAGATACAGGCGAACATGCTGGCCCGGCCTCCAACCGAGCGCATTGCCGTTGGTGCGCAGGCCGAGGGCGAGCATGTCGTCGGCCACCCAGCGGCGGGCATCGACCCGCGCGAACACCCGGCTCAGGCGCAGCACCGGGTGCACATGGCTCAGCAGACAGTCCAATTCGGCTTCCTGCAGCCAGCCACGGGCAGCCAAGGCACGCAGGGGCCTCAGCGCTGGACTGGCACGGCGCGCCAGGGAAAGGGAGATGAGGGGCATGGAAAGGCTCTAGTGAACAGTTGTGCACTAGGCTGCACGAATTTCCGAATTACAGTCAACACATGTGCACTGAAGCGAGTTCGACGCCCGCAAAGTGCTTTTGCTAGAGTGCGCCGCACATTCGCCAACGGCCGCGCCCCATGACCCAACGCTCGGAACAGAAGCAGCAGACCCGCCATGCCCTGATGGACGCCGCGCGCATCCTGATGGACAGCGGCCGCGGCTTCGGCAGCCTGAGTCTGCGGGAGGTGGCACGCAACGCCGGTATCGTCCCCACCGGCTTCTACCGTCACTTCAACGATATGGACGAGCTGGGCCTGGCCCTGGTCGAGGAGGTCGGCGAGACCTTCCGCGCCACCATCCGCGTGGTGCGCCACAACGAATTCGAGCTGGGCGGCATCATCGAAGCCTCCGTGCGTATCTTTCTCGACGCAGTGCTCGCCAACCGCGGCCAGTTCCTCTTCCTCGCCCGCGAGCAGTACGGCGGCTCCCAGCCCGTGCGCCAGGCCATCGGCGCATTGCGCCAGCGCATCACCGACGACCTGGCCGCTGACCTCAAGCTGATCAACCGCATGCCGCATCTGGATGACGATTGCCTCGACCTGGTGGCCGACCTGGTCGTGAAGACGGTGTTCGCCACCCTCCCCGAGCTGATCGATCCGCCGGCCGACAACCTGCCGCCGCATCTGCTGCCCGCCGCCAAGATCACCCAACAGCTGCGCTTCATCATGATCGGCGGCAAGCACTGGCTGGGACCGGGCAAACCCAAAAACTGACCGCCCCGACAACACCCGCGCACCGCATCGGTGCGACGCGCACCACATCGGACCACCATCGCGCCCCACAGACAGGCACACGCCCGCGAAAGCCCCCATGAACAGGCGCTGAGCCATCTTGGCAAGGGCCTTGCTCAGCACCCGGCATTGCACACTGCCGGATTCACCCGATGCTGGTCATCCACGAACGAATTGAAGCCCAGCCCAGCTGGGACGAAGAGCTGCTGCTGACCTACGAGGCGCGCAGCAAGAGTCGCCTGCGCTGCTTCACCGCCCAGGGCGAGGACGTTGGCCTGTTCCTCGAACGTGGCCAGCCGCCGCTGCGCGACGGCGATTGCCTGCGCAGCCAGGACGGCCGCGTGGTGCGGGTCAGCGCCCGCCCGGAGGCGCTGCTCCATGTCACCTGCGCCAGTGCCTTCGAGCTGACCCGCGCCGCCTACCACCTCGGCAATCGCCACGTCGCCCTGCAGATCGGCGACGGCTGGCTGCGACTGCTGGACGACTACGTGCTCAAAGCCATGCTCGAACAACTGGGGGCCTCGGTAGAAAACATCGAGGCCGGCTTCCAGCCCGAGCACGGTGCCTATGGCGGCGGCCATCACCACTCTCACCAGCTGGAGGCTGACTTCAGCTACGCGCCTCGCCTGCATCAGTTCGGTGTGCGCAAGTGAACAAGGCATGGCAGCTGCTTCGGCTTGCCAGCCCTCAACTACCCATTGGCGGCTACAGCTACTCGCAAGGACTGGAGCTGGCCGTGGACAGCGGACGCGTGCATGACGCGGACAGCGCCGCGTGCTGGATCACCGACCAACTGCTGCTCAACCTGGCGCGCTTCGAGGCGCCCCTGCTACTGGCTCATTGCGAGGCTGCCGCGCAGGGGAACTGGGCGGAGTTGAAGGCGCTTGCCGAACGCCACCGCGCCAGCCGCGAAACCCGCGAGCTGCAGCTGGAAAGCCGGCAGATGGGCTACTCCCTGCGCCAGTTGCTGAATGACCTGCCCGAGCAGGACGACGCCGCACGCGTCCTCTTTGCCGAACTGGATGAACCCGGCCTGGCCGTGGCCTGGGCCCTGGCCGCACGCGCCTGGTCCATCGACCCGCAGGACGCACTCGCCGCCTGGCTCTGGGGCTGGCTGGAGAACCAACTGGCGGTGCTGATGAAAACCCTACCGCTGGGCCAGCAAGCCGCCCAGCGCCTGACCTCCGCCCTGCTGCCCTGCCTGGAGCAGGCCCAGCGCGCGGCCAGTGAAATCCCCCCGGCGCGTTGGGGCAGTGCCGCCTTCGGCCTGGCCCTGGCGAGCATGGCGCACGAGCGCCAATACAGCCGTCTGTTCCGTTCCTAGGAGATGCACAGCATATGAACAGCCAACCCCTACGCGTCGGCATCGGCGGCCCGGTCGGTTCCGGCAAGACCGCCCTGACCCTGGCCCTTTGCCGCGCCCTGCGCGACCGCTACAACCTGGCGGTGGTGACCAACGATATCTACACCCAGGAAGATGCCCAGTTCCTGGTGCGCAACGAGGCTCTGAATCCTGAGCGCATCATCGGTGTCGAGACCGGCGGCTGCCCGCACACGGCTATCCGCGAGGACGCCTCGATCAACCTGGAAGCCGTGGAGCAGCTCAACCGCCGTTTCCCCGGCCTGGACCTGATCCTGGTGGAATCCGGCGGCGACAACCTGTCCGCCACCTTCAGCCCGGAACTCTCCGACCTGACCATTTACGTGATCGACGTCTCCGCCGGCGACAAGCTGCCGCGCAAGGGCGGCCCCGGCATCTGCAAGTCGGACCTGCTGGTGATCAACAAGGTGGACCTCGCGCCCATGGTCGGCGCCTCGCTGGAGGTCATGGACCGGGACGCCCGCAAGATGCGCGGCGAGCGCCCCTTCGTGTTCAGCAACCAGAAGGTCGGCCAGGGCCTCGACGAGATCATCGCCTTCATCGAGAAACAGGGCCTGCTCACCCATTAACTCCCCTCCCCGACCGGGAGAGGGGCCGGAGGTGTGGGAGGTAATCCCCCACTCCCGCTCTCATGTGAAAGGAGCTTCACCATGAACCTGCGCAAGTCGCTTTTCGCCATCGCCCTGTTCCTCACCCCGGCCATGGCGTTCGCCCATGCCGGCCACGACCATTCCGGCCTGATGGCGGGTGTTGCACACCCGGTCACCGGCCTCGATCACCTCTTGGCCATGCTCGCGGTCGGCCTTTGGGCAGCGCAGCAACAGGGCAAGGCGCGCTGGGCGCTGCCCCTGACCTTCGTCGGCACCATGCTGCTGGGCGGCCTTGCCGGTTTTGCCGGTGTGGAGATGCCGCTGATGGAAACCGGTATTGCCGGCTCGGTGCTCGCCCTCGGCCTGCTGGTGGCCGTGGCGGTGCGTCCGCCGCTGTGGCTGGCCATGGGCCTGACCGCCCTGTTCGCCCTGGCCCATGGCGTTGCCCACGGCCTGGAACTGCCGGACCTGGCCAGCCCCTGGGGCTACGCCGCCGGCTTCGTCGCTGCCACCGCCGCCCTGCATGCCGCCGGCTACGGCCTGGTGCGCGCCCTGCCGCGCGCCGCCGCACCACTGGTGCGTATTGCCGGTGGTCTCTCGGCTGGGGCCGGGGCCTGGTTGTTGGCAAGCTGAGCACGGCCTGTCACCAAACGCTGTGGGGGCGATTTCAATCGCTAAGCAGACCGCAGGTCTGCCATTCGGCCTCGCAATTGGGGCAGCTGCGCTGCCCTTCTCGAATGAATTCGCCCCCAAAAGAAAAGCACGATGCCCCCAAGCAGCATCGATTCACCTACCTACATCCCAACCCGCACACCTCCCCCTCGCCTCACCGTCACGTCTTTGTCATAGTCCCCGCGTTTGATTCGGCACGCCCGTCCACGTCTTACGGATAAGAACAACATGAAGCGCTTCGCCCGATTCTTTCTCGCTCCGCTGTTTCTCATCGTCGTCGCCCTGCTGGCGCTGGCCCTGACCAGCCGCCCGACGGAACGTCCCGCGGTGCTCGCCGGCTTTGGCGACCAACCTCTGGTGATCGCCCATCGCGGCGGTCGCGGCCTCTGGCCGGAAAATACCCTGTTCGCCTTCGAGCGCGCCGCCGCCCTCAAGGTGGACATGCTGGAAATGGATCTTCGCCGCACCCGTGACGGCGAACTGGTGGTGTTGCACGACGCACGCGTGGATCGCACCACCAATGGCGACGGCAAGGTGGCGGAGCTTTCGCTCGCCGAGGTGCAGGCCCTGGACGCCGGCTACCGCTGGAGCGCCGATGGTGGCGAGAGCCATCCCTATCGCGGTCAGGGCATCCGTATCCCGACTTTCGCCGAGGTGCTGGAGCGTTTTCCAGAGCACCCCAAGGTCGTGGAGATCAAGGTGCCGGATGTCGGTATGGAGGAGCAGGTCTGCGCCCTGCTGGACAAGCACGGGCAGCGTGAGCGGGTGCTGGTGGGGAGTTTCCACGAACGCAGCCTGAGCCGCTTCCGCGAGGTCTGCCCTGGCGTCGCCACCTCCGCCGGACCGACCTCGGTGCGCCTGCTGGTGGCGCTGAACTGGATCGGCCTGGGCAATCTGGTCAGCCCCTCCTACCAGGCCCTGCAGATTCCAGAACGCAGCGGCAGCCTGCAGGTGGCCAGTGATCGCCTGATGCGAACCGCACTGCAACGCGGGCTGGCGGTCCAGATGTGGACCATCAACGAGCAACCGGCCATGCGCCACCTGCTGGACATGGGGGCGAATGGCCTGATCACCGATTACCCGGATCGCGCCCTGCAGCTGCTGGGGCGCTCCACCCGCATCACTTCGCTGAGCGATCGATAGCGAAGCCTGCCCAGGTCTGGCTCACCGGCATCAGCTCGAGGGTGTTGATGTTGATGTGAGCCGGCTGGTTCATGATCCAGAAGATGGTTTCGGCGATGTCCTCTGGCTGAATCGCCTCGGCACCGGCGTAGGTCGCGTCGTACTTGGCCTGGTCGCCGCCGAAGCGCACCAGGGAGAACTCGCTCTCGCATAGGCCCGGTTCAATGTTGGAGACGCGTACGCCAGTGCCCACCAGGTCGTTGCGCAGGCTCAGTGAGAACTGGGCGACGAAGGCCTTGGTGGCGCCATACACGTGGCTGCCCGGATAGGGCCAGTTGCCCGCTACCGAACCCAGGTTGACGATGCTCGCGCCACGGCCGTGGGCGATCAGGCGCGGCAGCAACAGGCGGGTGCTGTACATCAGGCCCTTGATGTTGGTATCGACCATGGTGTCCCAGTCATCCAGGTCGCACTTGGGCGCTGGGTCGGCCCCCAGGGCCAGGCCGGCGTTATTGATCAGGCCACGAATCTTCTCGTACTTCGCCGGCAGGCCGGCAATGGCCGCTTCCATGGCCTTGCGATCACGCACGTCGAGTTCCAGGGTGTGCACGTCGGTCAGGGCCGAGAGTTCATCCTTCAGCGCCTGCAGGCGCGCGGCGCGGCGGCCGGTCAGCACCAGCGACCAGCCGGCCTGGGCAAAGCGCCGGGCGCAGGCCTCGCCGAATCCCGAGGTGGCGCCGGTGATGAAAACGGTGGAAGTCATGCTGTTCTCCTTGCTCTGGGGCACGGGCCCGTTGCGAATAAACCGGCATAGGTTACGCGATCCGCAGGGCCGCGCTCCTGGCGAAAAATTCACCATGACCATGAACGGCGCGTCAGCAGTGGCTTGGCGCATGTATTCCCAAGCTTATCCACAGTTTTTCACACAGTAGACGGGGACAACTCGGCAGGCGTCGTTCGGCGGTGGATGAATGCTGCAAGCCACGGTTTTCAAGAGGAAAACAATCATTGATCAGAATCTGAACAACTGCATGATCGGTGCGTAAACCGCAGCCTGGAGAGAAGTGCCACCAAGTTATCCACAGAACGTTGCACAGAGATTGTGATCAATCCCGCCGCCGCGTCATCGACTCGCTGTGCATATCTCCACTTCGGACAGACGGGGCCGGCACTTTTCCCCATGGACCTAGACTTCCCTGCCTAACCACAGAGGAGATCGAGCCATGGTCAAAGTCGCCTTGCTGGTACGCCTGGAAGCCAAGCCCGGCAAAGTCGCCGATGTGGAGGACTTTCTCCGCGACGGCCTGCCACTGGTGCAGGAGGAGCCCGATACCACGGCCTGGTTCGCCCTGCGCATGGGGCCGCATAGCTTTGGCATCTTCGACGCCTTCGACAGTGACCGGGGGTTGCAGACTCATATGACTGGCAAGGTAGCCGCAGCCCTGATGGAGCGCGCCGGGGAACTGTTCAGCGAGCCCCCAAAAATCGAGCGGGTGGAGGTGCTGGCCTCGAAGTTGCCTTTTGCCGACGCAGGGCTGTAGGGACGAATTCATTCGCCCCTACGGAGAAACCCACTATGCAGCGATGGACAGCAGCAACTGCGCGGCAATCAGGTCTTCCAGGGCATAGCCCACGGATTTGAACAGGGTGATTTCGCTGTTGGTCTGGCGGTGGCCACGACCGTGCAGCAGGTCGGCCAGCTCGAAGTGGAGGCTCTGCTCGGTGATGACGCCATCGGCGATGGCAAAGAGCAGGTCACCGGCTTCTTCCAAGGCTCCCGCACGCGTATCGACGACGATGCGCGAACGGGCTACGGCGGCGCTGTCGGTTTCACGCATGCTCGGCAGGAACGCCCCCACCAGGTCGAGGTGGGTGCCCGGCCGCAGCCAGTCCCCGAGGATCAGGGGTGAGGTCGAGGTGGTGACGCAGCTGATGCAGTCGGCTTGTTGGGCGCAGGTCTGCAGGTCGGGGGCGACGTGTACCGGGTAGCCTTCCTCTGCCAGTTGGCGCACCAGTTCGGCAGCCTTGTCCGGGTGGCGCCCCCAGATATCCACACGCTCGTACGGCCGCACCACGCTATGGGCACGGACCATGTGCGCGGCGAGTGTGCCCGTGCCCACCACCAGCAGGCGGCTGGCGTCGTGGCGCACCAGGGCGCTGGCGGCCAGCGCCGAGGTGCAGGCGGTGCGCCGGGCGGTTAGCTCGGAGGCCTCCAGAACCGCCAGGGGGCGGCCGGTGGCGTCGTCGAACAGGGTGAAAAGTGCAGCGACCGAGGGCAGGCCCTTCTCGCCATTGTGGGGATATACGGTCACCAGCTTCACGCCAACGCCCTGCCCTTTCTGCCAGACCGGCATGCACAGCAGCGAGGCGTCGTCGGGCAGTGCGTGGCAGGCGCGAACAGGGGACTCGGCGGGGTTGGCCAGGCCGTGGCGCAAGGCGTCGATGAGTTGTGGATAAGTCAGCGCCGCGGCGACGTCGGCGTTGGTGAAGAAGCGCAGGGTTTGCATGGGAGTCTCCTTGGCAGGCTCGGAGCGCGGGAGGCTTCCCTCACCCCCGGTCCCTCTCCCAGAGGGAGAGGGACGTCGATCCGGGGAGAGGGGAGCAAAGGCGGTCAGTGACCGCCGAGGTAGGCGTTGCGGACGTCCTGGTTGCCCAGCAGTTCTTCGCCCGTGCCGCTCATGCGGATTTCCCCGGTGACCATCACGTAGGCGCGGTCGGAGAGCCTGAGCGCGTGGTTGGCGTTCTGCTCGACGAGAAAGATGGTCATGCCGGTCTGGGCCAGCTCCCGCAGGGTCTGGAAGATCTGCTTGACCACGATGGGCGCCAGGCCCAGCGAGGGCTCATCGAGCAGCAGCAGCTTGGGTCGGCTCATGAGCGCTCGGGCGATGGCGAGCATCTGCTGCTCGCCGCCGGACATGGTCATGGCGCGCTGATTGCGCCGCTCCTTCAAGCGCGGGAAGAGATCGAACATGCGCTGCATGTCCTCGTCCGCATGGTCCGTGCCGATGGGGATGGTGCCCATCAGCAGGTTCTCCTCGACGCTCATGTCGGGGAACACCCGGCGTCCTTCCGGCGACTGGGCGACGCCGTTGGAGGCAACGTAGTGCGCCGATTTGTGGGTGATGTCGGTGCCCCGGTAGACGATGGCGCCATTCGCCGCGCGTGGCTGGCCGAAGATGGACATCAGCAGGGTCGACTTGCCCGCGCCGTTGGCGCCGATCAGGCTCACCGTCTCGCCTTCGTTGATGTGCAGGCTGACGCCCCGTAACGCTTGGATGGGGCCGTAGAAGACGTCGACATCCTTGAACTCCAGGAGAGGCGCACTCATGCCACTTCCTCCTCTTCGGCACCGAGGTACGCGGCGATCACCTTGGGATCGTGGCGGATGTCGTGGGGGTTGCCTTCGGCAATCACTTCGCCGTGGTCCAGCACCACGATGTGGTCGGAAATGCTCATCACCATGCCCATGTCGTGTTCGATCAGCAGTACGGTCTGGTCGTGTTCGTCGCGCAGCTTGCGGATGATCCGGCTGAGCGCTTCGGTCTCCGCCGGGTTGAGGCCGGCGGCCGGTTCGTCGAGGCAGATCAGTTGCGGCCGGGTACACATGGCGCGGGCGATCTCCAGGCGGCGCTGCTGGCCGTATGAGAGTTCGCCGGCCAGGCGGTTGGCGCAGTCCACCAGGTCCACCACTTCCAGCCAGTAGAAGGCGTGGTTAAGCGCATCCTCTTCGGATTTGCGGAAGCCCGGGGTATTGAACACGCCGGCCAGCAGGTTGCGGTTGACCCACATGTGCTGGGCCACCAGCAGGTTCTCCACCACCGACATTTCGCGGAACAGCCGGATGTTCTGGAAGGTCCGCGCAAGCCCCGCACGGTTCACCAGGTGGGTGCCGCCGAACATCTTGTAGCGCAGGCGGCTGGCGAACTGCGCCGGGTTGACGAAGTCCGTGGGCTGGAAGGGTTCGCCGAGCACCTTGATCACGTCCGTGGTGGTTCCACGGGCATTGAGCTGGATGCGCCCGCCGGTAGCCTTGTAGAAGCCGGTCAGGCAGTTGAACACGGTGGTCTTGCCGGCACCATTGGGGCCGATCAGCGCGGAAATGGAGCCGCGCTTGATCTTCAGGCTGACGTCGTTGAGCGCCTTGATGCCACCGAAGTGCATCATCAGGTGCTCGACGCTGAGGATGTATTCGTTGCTCATGGGGCGACTCCTTTACGCGGGGTGAAACCGGTGCGGCTGATTCGGATCAGCCCGCGCGGCCGCCAGATCATCATCAACACCATGAGTACACCAAACAGCAGCACGCGATAGTCGGCGAAGGTGCGCAGTAGCTCTGGGGCCACGGTCAGCACGAAAGCGGCGATCACCACGCCGACCGTGGAGCCCATGCCACCCAGCACGACGATGGCGAGGATCAACGCCGACTCGAAGAAGGTGAAGGACGACGGGTTCACGAAGCCCTGGTAGCTGGCGAAGAACACCCCGGCCAAGCCGGCGGTGGAGGCGCCCAGCATGAACGCCGAGAGTTTCACCAGCACGTGGTTCAGGCCCATGGCGCGGCAGGCGATTTCATCCTCGCGCAGCGCTTCCCAGGCGCGCCCGACCGGCATGCGGGTCAGGCGGTGCTTGATGTAGAGCACCAGCATCACCACCAGGAACAGCACCACGTAGATGAACAGGAACTTCAGGTTGGGGTTGTAGGCAACGCCGAAGAATTCGTGGAAGGGCACTCCGCCATCCTTCGCTCGCCGGCCGAACTCAAGACCGAGGAAGGTGGGCGCCGGTACCGACATGCCGTTCGGGCCGCCGGTGAAGCTCAGCCAGTTGTTGAGGATCAGGCGAATGATCTCGCCGAAGCCCAGGGTCACGATGGCCAGGTAGTCGCCATGCATGCGCAGCACCGGGAAACCCAGCAATGCGCCGGCCAGGGCGGCCAGCAAGGCGGACAGCGGCAGCACGGTCCAGAAGCCCAGGCCCAGGTGCTCGTAGCCCAGCGCCAGGCCGTAGGCGCCGATGGCATAGAAGGCCACGTAGCCGAGGTCGAGCAGGCCGGCGAGGCCAACCACGATGTTCAGGCCCAGGCCCAGCAGCACATAGATCAGCCCGAGGATGACCACGGTGAGCAGGTACTTGCTGGCGAAGAACGGAAAGACCACCGCGGCGACGATCAGCAGCGGGATGATCCAGCGCAGGCGGCTCTGGTAGTCAGGGGCACGCACATGCACGCCGGAACCCGTGGTCTCGAAGCGCTGCATCAGCGTTTCGCCGCGTGGCGTCTGCAGGTAGAGGCTGAGGAAGAAACGGCCGAGCATGACCACGCTGATCATTACGCCGACGCGCTTGAAGTCCAGGTTGAAGCTGTAACCGTCCAGCACCACGCCCATGATGGGGCCGAAGACGATAAGGGCGAGCAGACCGGCGACGACGGCGTCGATCAGGCTCTTCTTGATATCCAGGGGTTTCCTGGCAATGGCAGAAGTCATGATTACACCTTGGCGACGTGCGGACGGCCCAGCAGGCCCTGGGGACGGAAGATCAGGATCAGCACCAGCAGGGAGAAGCTGAACACGTCCTTGTAGTCGGTATTGACCATGCCGGAGAACTGCGCCTCGGCGATGCCGAGGATGATGCCGCCAAGCATCGCGCCGGGCAGCGAGCCGATGCCGCCGAGCACCGCTGCGGTGAAGGCCTTGATGCCGATGATGAAGCCGGCATAGAAGTCGAAGGTGCCGTAGTTCATGGTGATCAGCACACCGGCCAGGGCGGCCATGGCGGCGCCGATGACGAACACGTAGGAGATCACCCGGTCAGTATTGATGCCGAGGATCGACGCCATCTTGCGGTCCTGCTGGGTGGCGCGGCACATACGGCCGAGCTTGGTGCGCTGGATGATATAGGTCAGCAAGCCCATGCCGACGAAGGCCGCTATCAGGATGAATACCTTGGTGTAGGTCAGCTGCACGAAGCCGTCGCCGATATGGAACTTCAACGCGCCGTCGAGCAACGTGGGCACGCCCTGCTGGCGGGCACCCTGGCTGAGCTGCACGTAGTTCTGCAGGATCAGCGACATGCCGATGGCGGAGATCAGGGGCGCCAGGCGGGTGGAGTTGCGCAGCGGCTTGTAGGCGATGCGTTCGATCACGAAACCGTACACACCGGTCACCAGGATGGTGAACAGCAGGGTGCCGAGGATCAGCAGCGGGAAGGACTCGACCCCGAAGAAGGCCAGGATGGCCAGGGTGATCGCGGCGAGGTAGGCGGAGATCATGTACACCTCGCCGTGGGCGAAGTTGATCATGCCGATGATGCCGTAAACCATGGTGTAGCCGATGGCGATCAAACCGTAGACGGACCCGAGGGTCAGCCCGTTGATCAGCTGTTGCAGGATAATACCGTCCATCACTCAGTCTCGTCTTTTGGGGGTCCAGCCTTGGGTTCGGCCAGCTCCCGCGAGTGGAATCAGACGGGCACCACTGAATTACCGTGTCAAATCGGGCAGTCACCCACCCGGCTCAAGCGAAAAAGGACTTCAGCAGTTTCCCGGAATGCACCGACCGGCCAAGCGCGGGTGGCGCCTGGCCGGTCAGCCGAGCTAGCAAACAGTGTCGGTTCAGGATCGGGCGAGCCAGAGCCAGACCGCCGACGATCCCGGCCGACACTTACTGCTGGGAGTACTTACCCTTGTCGTCCCACTCGTAGATCACGTAGTCGGAAACTTTCAGGTCGCCCTTGGCATCCCATTCCTTCTTGCCCATCACGGTCTGTACCGGATTGGCCTTCAGCCATTCACTGGCCTTGGCCGGATCGTTCGCGCCGGCGCCGTTGAAGCCGGCCGCCAGGGCTTGCAGGGTTGCATAGGCGTAGAGGGTGTAGCCTTCCGGCTCGAAGCCGCCGGCGCGGAACTTCTCGATCACAGCCTGGCCGTCAGCGATCTTGCGCGGGTCGGCGCCGAAGGTCATCTGCACGCCCTTGGTGTATTGCGGGCCGCCGGCGGTGGTAACCAGTTCGTCAGTGACGATGCCGTCGCCGGAGAGGAACACGGCAGTCAGGCCCTGCTCGCGCATCTGGCGAACCAGCGGGCCGGCTTCCGGGTGCAGGCCGCCGAAGTAGACGACCTCGGCGCCGGTGGCGCGGATCTTGGTGACCAGGGCGTTGAAGTCTTTCTCGCCACGGGTCAGGCCTTCGTACAGGACTTCCTTCACGCCGCGCTTGGCCAACTGGGCCTTGGTCGCGTCGGCCAGGCCCTGACCGTAGGTGTCCTTGTCGTGGATGATGGCGACCTTGGTGGCCTTGAGCTTGTCGACGATGTAGTCGCCGGCCACGATGCCCTGCTGGTCGTCACGGCCGCACATGCGGAACATGCCGGAGAGACCGCGCTCGGTCACCGCAGGGTTGGTGGAGCCAGGAGTCATGGCGATGATGCCCGCTTCGTCGTAGACCTCGGACGCCGGGATGGTGGAGGAGGAGCAGAAGTGGCCGACGACAGCGATAGCCTTGTCCTGGTCCACCAGACGGTTGGCGACGGAAACGGCCTGTTTCGGCTCGCAGGCATCGTCAGCCTTGACCAGCTTGATCTTTTCGCCGTTGACGCCACCAGCGGCGTTGATGTCCTCGGCGGCCTGGGAGGCGCCGCGCCAGTATTGCTCGCCAAAGGAGGCGTTTGCGCCCGTATGGGGGCCAGCGACACCAATTACAACATCAGCCTGTGCAACGGAAGAAACGCCCAGCGCGGTGGTAACCGCCAGAGCCAGAAAGCCTTTTCTGAAAATCTTCTGCGACATGGAGTTTTGCTCCTGAGGTTTTTAGGGTTAGCGCTCGTGTTCAGCAAGTGGCGTGCCATTAGTTCTTGTAGTTGCTCCGCGCCCTGAAAGGCCCTTCCCACCTCCTACTCTTTTTATTTTTATTGTTTAAAATCAATAACTTCCAAACAAGTCCAAAAAAATCATGGGCGAGACTGAAAGCCGCACGGCATCAGTGTGCCAGCAGGTCCGGTAACAATAGACTCGCGGTACTTATTTGCACATCACTGGTGCGCGAATTTTCCCACTCCGCACTGTTACTGCCCGGCTTTTGATCCCCCCATCCTGCAAGAAACGACCCGTTGCCTCAAAGCTGTGCAACGCACTTTTTTTGCGACCTATATCACTACGCGCAAACATTGACCGGCGTGGTAGAGCGAGAAACCAGCCTCATAAAGCGAACTTCTGAGCCCCACCGCCGAAACGGCGCGCATGGGCTGGAATGGCATGGGCAGAACCTCTTCGTTGCCGCTCAAGAGGTAATCGGCGAAGGCCTTGCCCACCACGCTACCGGTGGTCACGCCACGGCCGTTGTAGCCGGTGAAGGCGAGCAGGCCGGGCGCCGGTTCGTAAAGGCGCATCAGATGATCGGGCGTGAAGTCGATGCAACCCGTCCAGGTGAACTCCCAGTCCACCTTGCCCAGATAGGGGAAGTAATGCCGCTGGATACGATCGGCCCAGGCGCGCAGGAACCAGTCCGGCTTGCGCGAGCCATTACCCAGGCTGCCGAGCAGCAGGCGCCCGGCGGCATCGCGGCGGATGCTGCTGAGCACCTGGCGGGTATCCCACGAACCCTGGCCTCCCGGCAGGATGCGCGCAGCGGCCTCGCCCGAGAGCGGCGTGGAAGCCACCTGGTAGTAATAACCGGGGAAGAAGTGGCGGCGCAGTTCGGTCCACTCGCCTTCGGTGTAGGCATTGGAGGCGATCACCACCTGCGGTGCGATAGCCACACCGTGCTCGCTGACCACGCACCAGTTGGTGCCCTGGCGCTCCAGGCGCAAAACCTTCGAATGCTCGAAGAGCTGACCGCCGAGGTACTTCACCGCACGGGCCAGGCCGCGGGTGTAGCCCATGGGATTGAGGGTGCCGGCGCGGCGGTCGAGCAGCGCGGCGGCGATCTTGTCGGTGCCGGTAGCCTCGCGGCAGGCGGCGCCGGTCAGCAATTCAACGGGTGCACCACGGCGTTTCCATTGCTCGCAACGGCTGGCGAGGTCAGCCTGGCCGCGAGCGTTGTGGGCCATGTGCAGGGTGCCTTCGCGGCGCAGCTGACAGTCGATGTCGTAGCGATCGACCAGGGAGAACACCAGCGACGGCGCAGCGCCCAGCGTGCGGTTGAGGCGGTCGCCGATCTGCTGGCCAAGGCCGGCCTCGATTTCGTCCGGCGGTATCCACATACCGGCATTGACCAACCCCACGTTGCGCCCGGAGCCGCCGTGGCCGGCGGTGTGGGCTTCCAGCAGGCAGACGCGCTTGCCCGCCTCCAGCAGATGCAGCGCGGCGGAAAGGCCGGTGAAACCGGCCCCGATCACGCAGACATCGACCTTGACCTCGCCGTGCAGCACGGGGCTTTCCGGCAGTTGTGGCGTCAGATACTCCCAGAGGCATTCCTGGCGCAGGGTCATGGGGTGTCGTCCTTAGGGTCTTAACCCACTCAGTCGAAGGTGATGCCCTGGGCCAGCGGCAACTCGTGGGAATAGTTCACGGTATTGGTCTGGCGGCGCATGTAGGCCTTCCAGGCATCCGAGCCGGATTCGCGGCCGCCGCCGGTTTCCTTCTCACCGCCGAATGCACCGCCGATCTCGGCGCCGCTCGGGCCGATGTTGACGTTGGCAATGCCGCAGTCGCTGCCCACTGCCGACTGGAACAGCTCGGCCTCGCGCACGTCGGTGGTGAACACGCAGGAGGACAAGCCCTGGGGCACGGCGTTGTTGAGGGCGATGGCGTCGTCGAAATCGCGGTAGCCGATCACGTAGAGGATCGGGGCGAAGGTTTCATGGCAGACCACGGCGCTCTGGCTCGGCATCTCGACGATGGCTGGCGACACGTAGTAGGCATTGGGGAACTGCGCTTCAAGCTGGCGCTCGCCACCGAACACCTTGCCGCCTTCAGCACGGGCCTGCTCCAGGGCGCGCTGCATGCCGTCGAAGCTTGGCTTGTCGATCAGCGGACCGATCAGGTTGCCCTCCAGCGGGTGGCCGATGCGCACTTTGGCGTAGGCAGCCTTCAGGCGCTCGACGATCTCGGCCTTCACCGAGTCGTGGGCGATCAGCCGGCGCAAGGTGGTGCAGCGCTGGCCGGCGGTACCGACGGCGCTGAAGAGAATGGCGCGTACGGCCAGGTCGAGGTCGGCGCTGGGGGCGAGGATCATCGCGTTGTTGCCACCCAGTTCCAGCACGCTGCGGGCGAAGCGAGCCGCCACGCGCGGGGCCACTTCACGGCCCATTCGGGTGCTGCCGGTAGCGCTCACCAATGCCACACGCGGGTCGTCCACCAGGGCTTCACCGGCTTCGCGGGCGCCGATCACCACCTGGCTCAGGTAGGCCGGGGCTTCGCTGAAATTCTTCGCCACGCGCTCGAACAGCGCCTGGCAGGCCAGGGCGGTGAGCGGGGTCTTCTCCGAGGGTTTCCACACCACCGGGTTGCCACAGACCAGCGCCAGAGCGGCGTTCCACGACCAGACGGCGACCGGGAAGTTGAACGCGCTGATGACACCGACCACACCCAGCGGGTGCCAGGTTTCACGCATGTGGTGGCCAGGGCGCTCGGAGGCGATGGTCAGGCCGTAGAGCTGGCGCGACAGGCCGACGGCGAAGTCGCAGATGTCGATCATTTCCTGCACTTCACCCAGGCCTTCCTGGGTGATCTTGCCGGCTTCCCAGGACACCAGCTCGCCCAGCTCGGTCTTGTACTGGCGCAACGCTTCGCCGTATTGGCGAATCAACTCGCCGCGTCGCGGTGCCGGGACCTTGCGCCAGGCCTGGAAGGCCTCGGCAGCGCGGGCGATCTTCTGTTCGACTTCGGCGCGGCCTTCCAGGTGTACGGTGCCGATGCGGCTGCCGTCGATGGGCGAATGAACGGCGTGATCGCCTTGCTGGTAGAGGGATGAATCGACACCGAGGCGGTCAAGCAGTGCGGCAACCATGGGAACTCCTGTCGTTAACCGGATAAATCGCGAGGGCACCAGTAATAGCCGCGAAAAGGGCTTGCCAACAAACGACCTTTCCGACACATATCATTCCGTTTATTCATGTTCCGGCCCGTCCCGAGAAAACCCGATGCTCAAACGCCACATGCCCTCGATCACCGCCCTGCAATGCTTCGAAGCGGTGGCCCGGCACCTCAGCTTCACCCGTGCGTCCGAGGAGCTGAACCTGACCCAGAGCGCGGTGAGCAAGCAGGTGGCGCAGCTCGAAGAATTGCTCCAGCACCTGCTGTTCCGCCGCGTGCGCCGACGCCTGCAACTGACCCCGGCGGGCTCGCTGTACCTGACCGAGGTGCGCAAGATCCTCGCCCAGGTGGAGATGTCCACCCACTACATGCTGTCCTACGGCGGTGATACCGAAGTGCTGCGCGTGGCCACGCCACCCACCTTCGGCGCGCGCTGGCTGATCCCGCGGCTGAAGGGCTGGCGCCTGCGTCACCCGAATATCCACCTGGACCTGCGCAACGAGCTGGAGCCCAACGCCCTGGTCCAGGGCCGTAGCGACGTAGCCTTCTATTTCGGCCATGGCGCGCTGCCCGGCGCCGAGTGCATCCGCCTGTTCAGCGAGGAAGTGGTGCCGGTCTGCGCGCCCGGCGTGATGCCCGAGCGACCCTTCACCGAGCCGACCCAGCTCACCGAACTGGTCCTGCTGCAGAACGCCACCCGCCCGGAGGCCTGGCACGAATGGTTCCAGAGCCAGGACCGGCACACCGAGCACAGCTACCACGGGCCGCGCTTCGACACTTCCTACATGTGCATCCGTGCCGCCCAGGCCGGCTGCGGCGTGGCCCTGTTGCCGCGCTTTCTGGTGGAAGAGGAACTTCAGGAAGGCAAGCTCGTAATCCCCTGGGACCACCCCATGCCCAGTCGCAATGCCTATTACCTAGCCTACCCCGAACATGCTGCCGAAGTACCGAAGGTGCGCGACTTCGTGCGCTGGATGCTGGAGCAAATGGATCAGGAATGAACGGGGCCGCTGCGCTGCCCTTGGCGAATGAGTTGGCTATGTCTGCGTTAGTTGTTGCAACGATGAAGGAAGTGCTCTAGTGCAGATCTTCGAGGCTTCCGCGCCAGCCGGACATAACCCTCATCCGAACGCGGCCCGCCCCAGCCCCTCTCCCGGAGGGAGAGGGGTGACTCGCGCTGGCGAGGCACGAACCATCCTGAAGCCCACACGGGCCTGATACCAGGCAGGCAAGGTGAGGCAGCGACTACGCCCCTTCAGGAGGCCGAGCGGAATCGTTGCGCAGGAGGACGAGCGGCATGGATGCCGCGAGAGGCGTGTGGGGCCATGGATGGCCCCTCTCGCCGTGCC
>NZ_SSOK01000072.1:0-55273 GCF_029871195.1 Pseudomonas sp. BN415 | reverse complement strand
ACGCCCCTTCAGGAGGCCGAGCGGAATCGTTGCGCAGGGGGACGAGCGGCATGGATGCCGCGATAGGCGTGTGGGGCCATGGATGGCCCCTCGCGCCGTGCCCGCGGAGCAACGATGGAGGGAGGGTACCCCGGCGAAGCCGGGGCCGGATGCAGGGGCAAGCCTTTTGGTTCCTTTCGGCGCTTGAGAAAGGGACTCGTCCGGGGGGACGAAACCAGAAGCATCCGCAAAACTCGGCAAGCAGCCTGGCTCAGGACGTTCTAGCAACACTTAACGCAGACATAGCCTTTGCGTTTACCCACCCTAATGCGGACCGGAATGATCCAACCGTTCGACCCGTTCGACCTTCTCCGGTCGCTCGACATGATCGGGCCGCTCGACGCGCTCAACGCGTTCTACTCGCTCCACCCGTTCAACACGTTCCGGCTTGTCGGCACGATCCGGCCGTTCGATTCTCTCAATCCGTTCGATTCGCTCTACACGTACACCGTTCTCGAATATTTCGATCCGCTCCCGAGTTTCAAGACGGTCGCCTGATTCTCGTATTTCTATCCGCTCGCGGCGCTCGAGGTCACCAGAGGCGGATTCCTCTCGTCGCTCGATTCTCTCCCGCGTTTCTCCGATGTCGTTTTGCAGACGGGATTCGTTACCGTCGCGCCCGGAGTTACCGCTCTCGTGGTGCTCTGATTCGGACGTGTCCGTATCGATGTGACCGGAACCGTGCAGATTGGCCCCTTCGGGACGTTCGCGGATGAGTTCGATCCGTTCCGCACGAATGGTCCGTCCGCTGTCGAATACACCGAATACTCGGATGCGCTGATCCACCGCGAGGTCCGCGCGCCGAGAGCTGCCGAAGGTTGTACTGCGGTCCAGTTGGACCGTGAAGCCACCAAACTCGATGCGATCGCCGTGCTGCGACCGCACCAGGCCTTCCACCAGCGCGTTGCGGGCTCGCCCGCCAAAGGGCAGCCCCGGATCGATGCGGCTCTCGGCGACATTCAGCCGCTGTCCATTCCAGGTACCGCGAACCAGCACCTCGGTGTTTGGCGCCAGCGGCTTACTGAGGGACAGCCCTTGAAGATCGCCGGCACGCTCGATGGTGCCAATAGCGCTCGCCTGGGCAAGGTCCGGTGCCCGATCAATCCGGCTCGCGACTACCTCTCCCCGGGCATTGCGCAAGCCGCTGACCCGAACCGACTCGCCAAGACGCAGGCCCTGCGGCACACGGGCGTTTGCCGCAATGCGAACGGGCTGCCCCATTACGCGCATGGAGGCGGCCCCCGGCTTGACCGCTGTAATCGGGCCTTCATAGGCATGGAGTATCGCAATGCTTCGGGCTTCCAGCCCTCTCGAGGACTTGCGGGCCTCGACGGCGACGACCTGCCCAATGGCCAGTTCCTTGCTGCTGGCAGGCACGCCGTTCTGGCTGAGCGAGGCCTTGCTGTCAAAGTGAACTTCCACGCCGTTGACGCAAATCGAACCGAAGCCTGTGATGGTCCCGACAATGCCGGTCCCCCCAATCCCGCCGTCGTCGTCCCTCGCTCCGGTGCCTCCGATTCCGCCGTTATCGTCCCTCACTCCAGTGCCACCGATTCCACCGTTGTCGGCCGGTGCTCCGGTGCCACCGATCCCGCCGGTGGCAACAGCGCCCGTCCCGCCCATGCCGCCTGGTTCAAGGCAAGCGGGTGCTGCGCTCAAGGGCGAGACGAACAACAAAGGCCCGCTTATGAATGCAAGGGTGCAAAGAATGCGCGAGGCAATGTTCATGTCGAACCGGCCGCAGTGGGCTTGGCAACGGCTGAGGGGTTGGGTTCGGTGTAGAAGTACAGGCCGATGGTGATTCGCTGTCGACTATCGGGGCTCGGAATATCCTGGCCTTCCAGCTCCGCAGCCAGCTGGTTGAACGCGATCAGGACCTGCATGCCTTCCACCCGGACAGCTTCTCGCAGCTGGTCGACACCGGCTGGAGACAGGCTGTCGTAGTGGACGCTGCGTTCGAAGAAAGGCTCGGACGCTTCGGTAAGGTTGTGTACGGCCGCGCAGGCATGGTCGTGAAGGTTATGCCGGAAATAGGCTGCCTTCTCGTCAAACCCACGTTGTGGAATAAAAGCCATCGTCTCCAGGTGGACACAGTCCTGGTCATCGACTCGCACAATGCCCAGGCGCTGCCACTCATCCAGCACAACGCGAGCACGGATGTCCTTGCTGACCGTCGCTACCAGTGCATCGAACGAGCGCTCCCCGCCGTTGCTGGCCAAGCGAGCCAACGCCTGCGGTTCTCCAGGCTGCGCGCAGAAGGGCGCGCTGTTCAGCCATATGCTGACCAGATGTGCGCCAAACGAAATGTTCTCCGGCAGATTGCTCGCATCTCCAATCACCTTGGACCGAAGGCGCTTGACGTCCTTGCGATGCACGCCAGTGAGCAAACTGATCCTGCTGTCGGTCGGGGGCTTGTCGTCGAGGCGGAACTCGCGTTCGGCGACATCGACGAAGACTTCCTTGAGCAAATCGGCGAAGCAGTTATAGGAAACCCCTTTTCTGAGCATCAGTCTCACTAACGGGCGCATGACGTGCATGAGCGCCGGCAGTAGAGACGAAGGGAAAGAGGGTAAATGCATTCAAGCCATTCCTGAAGAACTGAACACAAAGGTCGATGCAGGAGGCAGCCCCAGGCAATCCGACCGGAGCTTCAACCGACATCTACGACGGTAAAGATTGGGCGGCTATCCGACGTCCATTCCCTCAAGCAATCACAACCGGCGGCATTGCCAGCCAAGTGGCACAAAACCCGGAGCCACGCCGGGTTTTGTGCGCTCGCGGAGTGGCTGTCTAGGCGCCGCCGCGATCATCGCCTACATCATGAGCCGGGCCATCGTCTGCCCCATGACCTACACCGTGCGCTTCGCCCATATCATGGCCGGGACCATCATCTGCGCCGTGGCCGACGCCATGTGCTTCGCCTACGTCATGGCCGGGGCCGTCATCCGCACCATGACCGACTCCGTGCGGCCCACCGTCATCGTGGTCGTTGTCGTTGTCGTTGTCGTTTCCGCGCCCGCTATTGGCGCTGCCAGGTCCGCTGTTGGCACTGCCGGGGCCACTGTTGCCGGAGTGGCCATCACCATCACCATCACCGCTATGGCCTGACCCACTATGACCGCCGCCGTGGCCGCTTCCACTGCTGCCACCTCCGTCGCCGCCGTGGCCACTTCCGCTGCCGCCGCCTCCGTGGCCGCCACCGCCGCCACTGCCACTGCCGCCGCCTCCATGACCGCCACCGCCGCCACTGCCGCCGCCTCCGTGACCACCACCGCCGCCACTGCCACTGCCGCCGCCTCCGTGGCCACCGCCACCACCGCCGCCACTGCCGCTACCACCACCTCCGCCTCCGCCATCCTTTGCATGCGCGCTAGAGAAATTGCCGATGTAGTCCGGAACCAGAACTGTCGAGGCCGACAAGACTCCAGCTATTGCCAGAGCCAGCAAACATTTCTTGAGCATCATGAAGAACCTCCGGATGGAGTTGCGTAGTCATTTCCCTATCGAACGCAATTGATAGAAGACTCGCAGCCGCCCCGAGGAGCGGCCAACCAACCAGCTCAGCCCTTTTCCTGCAACCTGAGTGCTTGGCTGCGGATTCCGCGCTATGCGTGCAAGCCAGTCAGAACCATGATGTGGGAATTTTTCCCACATCCTGAGGCTAGTACTGACAGCCCGGGTGTCAACGACCGACTATCCGGATTCGTGGTTTACGTGAGACGCCGAACGCACAAGCCGCCCCTCGCAGTTTGGCGGGCAGCGCTTCGCCTCGTTTGGCGCACGGCCGCGCGGGTCAGGCCTTGGCGGCGGCCAGATAGGCGCCCAGACGTCGGCCCATTTCCTCACCCAAGGCCTGCAGGCCGCTCATGGGGCGGACCATGACCTCGAACTCGACGATCTTCCCCTGCTCATCGAAACGGATCATGTCGATGCCCTTCAGCTCGCGCCCTCCGACCGAGGCGCTGAACTCCAGCACCACGCTGAGCCCATCGGCCGTCGCAAGCTGGCGGTGGTAGGTGAAGTCGACGAAAACCTTGAGCACGGTGTTGAGGATGGTCGAGACCACCACCGGTCCTGGATAGGGGGTATGCGCCATGGGTGAGCGGAACACCACGTTCGTTGCAAGCAGCTCGGGCAGCGCGCTGAGATCCTGCTGCGCAACCATGTCGTGCCAGCGCTGCAGCGACTCGGCGGCCCGGGGGTTCAGGTTCAGTTCGGACATCGTGCATTCCTCTCGATCGTTCTTATTGTTGGGCGCACCCGCTGCGAATCGAGGCGCCGAGTGGTGTGATCGGGACGGACGATAACGAGCGGAAACTCCCGGGCTCAATGATCGTAAATGACAGTCGAATGATCCTGCCGAACAACTTGGGTGGGCGACCCGCTCAATGGGTGACTGGCGTCACCAGGAAGCTCAGCAACTGGGAGTCGTCTTCCGGCTCGATGGCACGTACGGGACAGGGCAGTTCATCCAGCACGGAGCGCCAGAACGCCAGCGCCGTTTCATCCTGGCCATAGAACCGCACCAGCCAGGCACCCTGCCCGCCCGTCAACACCTGGGTCGCCACCGCGCGCCCGACGCCCAATCGGCGGTACTTCTTCAGGACGAACAGGTCAGCCAGTTCCAGGGCGTCGAGGCCCGGCAACTCGCTGCGCTCGATCAGCAGGAACCCGGCGATGAAGCCATCGACCAGGATCAGGTTGGCGCTCCACTGCGGCTCTTGCCAATAGCGCGCCAGATGCTCCTCGTGGATGTAGAAACGACCGTCGACCTCCACGTCCTCCTGCTCCCAGTCCGACGACTCGTAGGCATAGAACTGGTAGAGGTTGCGGATCAACTCGGCGTGTTCCGGACCGGTTTGCACCAGCTCGATGACGGCACCAGTCATGGTTGGACCTCGCCGCCGTGCTGGTAACGAAAGAGGGAGCTGAGAATGACAGGCATGGATATCTCGATAGAGGGAAGCGATCACGAAGGCCCGCTCAGGGCCTGCCGTTTATCATGGCGGCATTTACTAAGAAAAGTGCTGGGCAACGCCATCGGATGTGCATGTTGAAGCGACAACTGTTGGGAGCATTGGGGTAATTATCAGCTGAGAGCAGACATTAGTCGCAGCCTGTTCGGCCGATTGCCTTTACCCAGCATCCAGTTGCAGTGCGCCTGATCAGCTTCAGGCCCACCCAGTCAGCGTCGACCCAGGTGGACCTGTTGGTGCTACTTCATGCTCCCAATACGAAGTCAGCCTGGGTGACCGTGGCTACGTTGACGCCTACCAGCGTAATGCTGTCTGCGCCGATAGTCAGGGTGGTCTGCGCGACGGTGCCGTTGATGACGACGGAAGCGGCGAAGTTCGCCGCATTGATGCCGAGGGCCGAGATATCCAGAAGGTCCTGGCCTCCAGTCGGGTTGCTGTCGAAACCGATGATCTGGTCATGCCCGAAGCCGGCGGAGAACAGGAAGATATCGTTCCCCGAGCCTCCATCCATCAGGTCGTTGCCGGCGCCGCCCACCAGAACGTCATTGCCGGTTTCGCCTCGCAGAACATCTGCCCCCTCGCCCCCCTGCAACAGGTCATCGCCGCTACCACCGGATAGCGAATCGTCCCCCTGGTCGCCTTCGAGTCGATCATTGCCCGTTCCACCTGTCAGCGAGTCGCTGCCCTGCCCTCCCTGCAGCAGGTCATTGCCAAGACCACCATCCAGCGAATCGTCACCCTCAAGGCCGATCAGCGTGTCATCGCCGCTGTTACCCATCAGCACGTCCCCCTCGGTTCCGCCACTGATCAGGTTGGCGAGGTTGTTGCCAATGACATAGGTGGAATCGGGCCCGGTGTAGGCCAGATTCTCCAGATTGGCCGCCATGACGTAGCTGGACAGTTGCGAATAGGCCAAGTCATCGCCACCCCCCGCGGCTTCGACTATTAGGTCGCCCGCCGCCTCCAGGTAATAAGTGTCGTTGCCGACACCGCCCACCAGGCGGTCCGCGCCGGCGCCGCCGTCGAGCACATCGTCGCCAGCGCCACCTGTGATGGTATTGGCCAGCGCATTGCCGATACCGGTGAAGCTGCCATTGCCGACGAAGGTCAGGTGCTCGACGTTGGCCCCGAGTGTGTAGCTGGCGAGGGTGGTATCGACCCGGTCGGTGCCGCCTGCGGTACCGGCGGTCTCCTCCACCACCTGGTCAGCGGCATCGTCGACCAGATAGACGTCGTTGCCGGCGCCACCCTGCATCAGGTCTGCGCCGGTGCCGCCATTCAGCGTGTCATTGCCGGCATCTCCCTGGAGGGTGTCGTTGCCGTCGCCTCCCAGCAATGTGTCGTTGCCGACGCCGCCTTGCAGCGTATCGTCCCCCAGGTCTCCATGGAGTGCGTCATTGCCGTTGCCACCGGTGAGCAGATCGTTGCCGGCCAAGCCAAATAGCTGATCATTACCGTTGTTGCCGTGGGCGATGTCGTCTCCGGCGGTGAAGCTCAGCACATCGGCCGTGGCGCCCACCCCATTCCAGAGGTCGCCGACCACCTGGGTCGGCGCGGAATAGACCACTTCCGCACTCCCCTGGTCGTCGGTGTAGCTGACCATCACCCGCAGCTCCTTGCCGACTTCCGCCTGAGTGGGCGTGAAGGTGGCGGCAACCGCGCCGAGAATGTTGACGAACGCCAGGCCGTTGAACACTTGCCACTGGTAGCTGAAGGCGGCGTTGCTGGTGCCGTTGATATCAGTGAACGCGCGGGTAGCGGTCAGCATCTGGCCTTCGGTGGGTGAGGTATCGCTGATGGAGACCGTGCCGACCGGGGCCTGATTGCCGATGAACACCTCCTGATCGAGGAAGCGCAGCACCTCGATGTTACTCAGGCGATCGGTGCCATCCAGCTGGGTGCCGCGGGCGTGAACCACGCTCCAGGAGCCGTCGTCATTGCGCGTCCAGTCGTAGTTCTCCGCAAGGTCGGAGAACAGCGCTACGTCGCGCTCGCTCGCGTTGTTGGTGAAGAGAATCTCGCGCACGATCTCTAACTGGCCGGGGTTCAGCTCACGGTTGAACATCCGCGTTTGCAGCTCCACCAGGCTGTTGAAGCGCAGTTCGTCACCGCTGCCATCCACTAGCGGCACACCGTTGGCATCGAGCAGTCGCAGCTGGACGTTGAGCCAGGCATCGCCGTCGATGAAATCATCTCCCCCGCGCCCTTCGATCAGATCGCTGCCGCCACCGCCCAGCAGGATATTGCCGCTGTTGAACGCGATCAGGGTTTCCGCATCGACACCAACCGACGGTGTGTAATCGGGGATCACATCGCCCAGCAGGTCCCGCAGGCCGTCGATGCGATCCACCCCGGCCTGGGAGAGGAAGTTGTTGGTGTCCAGGAACAGCTCCGGCTCGCCCGTGGGATCATTGGTGCGGTCGTCGCCGCGCAGGGTGTCATTGAGGTTCCAGCCGGACAGCGCTTCCACTTCGCTGAAGCGGTCACGCAGCACCTCGATGGGCATGCTCGGGAAAATCGCCTGGTTGAGGTCGGAATCCGCCACCACCGGACTGTTGAGGTGGACCGCCCAGTCGAAGCCCCACATGCCGATGTTCTTCTGGATGCCGGCACTCTGGAACATGATGTCGTCGCCCGATTCCGCGTCGTAATCGGTGTCACCGCCACCGCCGTTGATCACGTCATGGCCGATGACCTTGCTCTCGAAGAAGATATCGCCGTTGTCGCCCGCGATGTAGTCGAAGCCGGCCCCGCCTTCGACCCAGTCGTCCCCTTCATTGCCGAACAGCGCGTCGATGCCATCGCCGCCATAGACGAAGTCGTTCCCACTGCCTGCCAGTACTTGCTTGCCATCCGTACCGCCGATGATGAAATCCTTGCCGGCGCCGCCGAACAGCAGGTCGATGCCATTGCCGCCGCTGATGACGTCGTTGCCGTCCTCGCCCTTGATGTTGTCGTCGCCCCCGATGTCAGTGATCACATCGTCGCCAGCACCACCATGGAGGATGTCATTGCCGTAACCGCCTTCCAGCGTGTCGTGGCCTCCGTCGCCCCACAGGGTGTCGTCGCCCGTACCCGCCAGCAGCAACTCGTTCCCCTCGCTGCCGCCCAGCACCACATGGTCATCGCCGTGGTACTTGAGCACGCCTTCCGCGCGCTCGACCATCGGCGTCAGGGCCTGGAGTATCGGGTTGCTCCAGGTGGGATCGGCGCCGATCTGCAGCGACGGGTTGATTTCCAGGATGTAGTCCACCGCTGCGAACAGATCGCCCGGCAGGTGCGAGGATCCGGCCGCGCCCAGGTCGGTGTTGGCCATCACCAGGGAGGCGAAGGAATTGGCCTCCAGTTCGCCCAGCAAGTGCTGCCCCTGCAAACGCGACAAGTAGTAGAAACGGTCCGCGTTCTGCAGCGTCTCCATCTGGGTTTCGAAGACGAAGTTGAAGGTAGAGCCGAGCATGCCGCCGAACAGCATCTTGCGTTCCGCCAGGCCACCGATCCAGAAGTCCACCAGGTTCAGGCCGGACTCCTGGCTGGCCCAGGTACCGCTGCTGTTGAGGAAGTCCACCCGGTCCGCAGGGGCGTTGGCGCCGCCGAGCACCAGCGCTTCGGCCGCCGCACGCTTGTCAGCGAGCGTGGTAGCCGCAGTGATGCTGTCGTGGGTGCCGTAGGCCGCGATGAAGTTGATGATCGACGCGGGGTTCTTCAGGTTCAGCGCGAAATCCACCCAGCTCACATAAGGCTTGAGATTGGCGTCGTTGGTCATCTCGAAGAACTGCTCCCGGGCATGGTTCAGCGAGGGCACGCCGGTATCGCGGCCACGGGCAATATTGATGGCGGCCAGGTCCAGCGGCAGTCCCACCAGGTTGTTGCGCAGGGCACCGGTGATGAACTCGTCGATCTCATTGCCCACCTGCCGCGTCATGCCACGGACGATGGCGCCAGCGGCGGCATCCGCGTCCCCGGAGCTGCCGAACTCGACAGGATTGAGGAAGGCCTGGATCAGGCCGATTTCGCCGCTCTGCATGTTGATATCGAGACGGTCCACCGTTTCGTTCAACATCGAGTGGCCGAAGCGGTACACCACATGGGCGAACTCCGCGACGATGGCCGGGTCCAGTTCGACGTTGGGCTGCACCAGGAACACGTCGGTGAAGGGCTGGATCTTGCGCACGAACTCTTCGAACACCAGGTGCTGGTATTGCATCTCGTTGGTGAAGCGTGCGGCTTGGAACAACCGCTCGCCGTCCCAGGCCAAGGCGTCGATCTCGGTCTGATTGGCCGGCCAGGTGGCGACATCCACGCGTAGCCACTGGTTTAGGAACGTCAGGTCGCCATCCTCCAGCAACGTTGTCTTGATCTGCTCGATCAGGCGGTTGTGCTCGGAGTGGAAGACGTGGTGCACGGCGGTCAGGCCGATGTTCTCGTTACCCCGGCCGTCACCGGTGATGTAGTGGGCATCCAGCAGTTCGTTGTCGTAGGTAGCCAAGGTCGGCAAGTTGCCAGGGCCAACGGGCTGGGTGGGGTCGAAAGCCGGATTGGGAACAGGAGCGCCACCCACGCCCAGGGCATCGTCGCCATCGGCCACCTTCAGGCTGCCGTCACTGTTGCGTGGAGCGGCGTCGTGGGCGATGTCATCAAGGAAGGCATGGCCCGTGCGAATCGCTTCCGCGGTGCTGATTGGCGCGGCGGGATTGCCTTCTGCCAGACCGCTGACAGTAACGATCTGCGCAAAGCCATTGGCACCTCGTTCGAAGCGACCGTACTCGTCCGTGGCCAACAGCGGCAGATTGGTGACGTCGGCATCGCTGAGGTCGATGCCGAGCTTCTCGCGGGCCTGTTGCTTGATGTCTGCCCAGGTAGCCAGCCCGCCACCAGCACCATCGAGCATGCGTCCGGTCGCCACGGGAACCAGCAGTGGTTGGCCATTGCCATCAAGCACCGGCTGCCCGTTGGCATCCACTTTCGGCACCATCTCGTACTCACGCAGGAACACCTGGTGGGATGCGTGGGAGGTGTAGGTCTGGTTCTGGTCAACGAAGGGCGTGGTCTGGTTGATGTGTTCGCGCACATCGTCCACGGTGCCGAGCACCCCGTCTGGACCCGGCTGGTTGGTCGCGCGGGTGAGCACCATGAAATTGGTGTGGGAGTCAGGGTCGTAGAGCGGGTCATCCGGCTTCAAGGGGATGTAGACAGTGCCGCTGCCGCCCTTGTTGACCAGGTCCAGTCCGTGGTCGAAAAACTGGCCAAAGATAGCCATCCAGGCGTTATAGGGCGCGGAAATCCCTTCATCCGGCGCAACGTTGGGAATGAACAACAGGTCCGGCGTGTCCGGGTTGCCATCGTGATCGAAGGCGAAGCTGCCCTCGGTCGCAGCGGCTGCCGCCACGGCGGCGGGGTTGGCAGCGGACTGGTCTGAAATCAGGTTGCTGATGGTTCTCGGCGTCGAGTCCACCACATAGCCAGACGTCTGTTCGTAGGAAGTCTGCGTGGTGCTGTCGGGGAAACCGGGTGGAGCGCCGGGGCCGTCGATGCCGCTCTCGGCATCGCGGAACTCATGGTCCAGCATGCGAGGCATCGTCTGGTCTGCCGAGCCGTAGTACTCGCGGCCGGGGATCAGGTTGTTCCAGGTGCCATTGACGGTACGCAGACCAATAGGCAGCAATGGATTGCCCACCAGGTCGTAGAGGGATTCACCAGCGGCGTGGCGTTCGGCAATGACGATCTGGTCGAGGATAAATGCCAGGTCTTGCTTGATCAGGGTGACCATTTTGCGTTCCTTGAGGCAAAGCGCCCCTCTGGGCCATTCGTCAGCGAGAGCGGATGGCCGATTGCTCAGGTATCAACGGTTTTCAGGCAGACGACGTCCTCGCACAGGCAGCGGACTGCGCGTTGTCTACGGTGGCGCTATGGGTGCCACTTTTCACTCAGGCAGCGGTACCTGCGTGATTGGCAGGGAGGTGGACCATGGAGCAAAGAATGACGGCGCCGCCGAAGCGACAACCTCCTTTGCATTACATTCGAACGGGGCAGAATCAAGACGCCTCCCTGACGCCCTCCCCGAACGGGCTGATTGGAGACTGCTTAACGACCGGGAACTCGCGTCGAGTTCACTTAAATACTCGCCCACATAGCCGTCAAGAGATCGTCACAATCGAAAAGACACACCTTAGAAAACCTATCTAATTGAAATATAGATTGTTTTTAAATTATCCGGATTGTCGATATATAGTTCCTGAGCATCCCCAAAAAGTGGGGATTACTTCCCCCACTTTTATTCTTCAATGCTGTAGAAGAACTATTTGACACCCCCATAACTTCCCCACAAATGGGCTATTCACCCAACCGGAAATGGGTCTGCACGCCCGTTTATCTGATGACATTGGTGTTTGTGTCGTTATATTTCCAAGTGCAGTTGCACGTGTAGACCGCGGGACGCGCCTTCAAGCTCGCCAGGTCAATTCAAGAGGGTCTTTCAATGGGGTCCGGCATGTTGCTTGCGTGGTTCCGAGCACCGAACAGCTCATCTGGATAGTACTCATGGATAAAGAATCCCTGGCCTTACTGGAAGATCTTTTTGAACAAGCGGCTGCGGACTTTGCCGCCCATGGTTTCGCAAGAGTAAACACCCAACTTGCGAACCCAACCCGCGAGCGGATTCAGCATGCAGGGGAATTCTTGCTGGAGCGGGCGGCGGAGAAGTTTCCGAATCTTGATCCATATGTCTCATCGAGTTCGGACGGAACGATCAACCTGGTCCTGGGCCGTCACAAGACGCAATGAGGGTTGTGCCAGTGGATGTTTCGGCGTCCCGCACCGCTATGGCGATGAATCGCACTCACCTGAACTCGGTGGGTGGCACACCCTCCCAGCGTTTGAACGCTCGCCGGAAGTTAGCCACATCGCTGTAGCCCAGCGAATAAGCGATCTCCTGCACGGTCAGGCGCCCGGCCTTCAAGTGCTCCACCGCCAAGGTACGCCGGACGTCTTCGAGAATCAGCTTGAAAGTCGTGCCTTCGTCCAGCAGATGACGGTGAAGGGTGCGTGGGGTCATGTGGAACAGACGGGCCGTCACCTCCAGACTGGGGAAACCGTTTTGCTTTTCCAGCATGAGCCGGCGGATGCGCACGGTGAGGGACGTCTTTTCGGTGAGCTTCATCAGTTCGCGCTGGCAGATCTGCTCGGCCTCGCGGAAGGCGACCGGATCGGCCATGCGCAGCGGGAGGTCCAGCAGGGCGGAGTCGAAGGTGAAGCCTGCCCAGGGCTGCGCATAGGCAACCGGGCAGTTGAACATTGCGCTGGCCAGGTCCGCGTAATCCGTCGCCGGTAACGGGAAGTTGACCTGGTTGACCCGTGCGCTGCCGGGCGTAATGGCGTCGAATACGTTCTTGATGGCCAGCATTACCGCCTCCAGCACGGTCTGCTGGATGGGGCCGAGCGGATAGCTGGGAACGAACTGGATGTGTTCCAGTTGCGCCGCCTCGTCATGTTCATGCCTGAGCGTCACGAGTGTGGTGCGTACCGCAAGGTAACGCTCCACGAGCTGGATCGCCTGACGCAGCGATTCACTCTGCAGGGCCGCGTAGCCCAGGATGCCGTGGGTGTTGATCCCCAGTCGCTCGCCCAACAGCAGGCCAAACGCAGGCTCGTCGGTCAGTTCCAGTGCGTGTTCGATAAGCCGGCAAAACAACGGAAAGCCTGGCTGGTAGCTCAGGTCATCCAGTTGCCGCGGTTCGACACCGCACTGGAGCAGCCAGTCGGCCGGGTCCGCGCCCATTACCCGCAGCTGTTCGGCAATCTGTCGCAGGTAGTGCACGGGGAGCAGGAAGTCGGCCATGGGAGCAGCAGGTTCTCGTGATCTGGCTTAGCGCCAGAATGTCAATTAATGACCCCCTGAATGTCAATCCAGGCGCTCTCTGCCCACCGCCCCTGCGCCCTAGGATTTCAGCGTCCCAAACCTCTACGCCAATAACTAGAACAGGAGGACGCATGTTTTCTCTCTTTACCCGGCATCGCCCAACCACTGCGTTGATCAACGGGGTCAGCGTCAGGGTTGATCCGAAAGAGACGCTGCTGCAAGCCGCCCTACGCCATGGCATCGACTTTCCCCACAGCTGCCGTGTCGGCGGTTGTGCCAGCTGCAAGTGCAAGCTGGTGTCGGGCAGGGTCCGTGAACTGACCGAGACGGGCTACATCCTGTCCGCTGAAGAACTGGACGCCGGCTACATCCTCGCCTGCCAAAGCGTGCCTCGTGGGGATGTACGCATCGAAGTGGCCCTCGCGCGCCAGCAGAGCAGACGCCAGGTGCGCGGGAAGGTGGTGGCGCAGGACAAACTGACCCACGACATCACCCGGCTGGTCATCCAACTGGAAGAAAGCCTGGCATACCGCGCCGGCCAGTACGCCGACCTCAGCCTCGACAGCCTGCCGCAATGGCGCCGCAGCTTCTCCTTTGCCAGCCCCGCACAGCCGGATGCCCAGGTGAGCTTCTTCGTACGCAGGGTGCCTGGTGGGGTGTTTACCGGCGTGGTCAACGACCGCCCGCTGCTCGGCCACGGCGTGACCGTGGAAGGTCCATTGGGTGATTTTCACCTGCGCTCGGCGGACGCTCCCCTGCTGCTGATTGCCGGCGGTAGCGGCCTGGCCCCACTGCTGGCGATGTTGCAGGGCGCCATGGCCAATGGTGCTTCCCGCCCCGCCACGCTGCTGTTCGGCGCCCGCCAGGCGCGTGATCTCTATGCCCTGGGGGAGATCAGCGCCATCGCCGCGCAATGGCGCGGGTCATTCAGTTTCGTACCCGTGCTGTCTGAAGCTGCCGCCGATGCCGCCTGGCGAGGCGAGCGCGGCCTGGTGACGGCGCTGATACCTGCGCTGCTCCAGCCTGGCGCCCATGCCTACCTGTGCGGACCACCGGCCATGATCGACAGCGCCATCACGCTGTTGCGCGACGCCGGAGTGGCTCGCGAACACATCCATGCCGATCGATTCACCACCCTGCAAGACGTGCTACCCACGTCGGCCTGACCGCCTTCACAACAACAAGAGAGACGACCATGAACGCCCTGCACTACCTCAAATACTTCCTCTTCCATGCCATTGGCCTTCTGGCGGCCGTAGCGATTCTCGCCGGTGGCGCCTGGATCACCTTCGGCCTGGTGGCGGTGCTGGTGATCTACCTGATCGGCGACGCTGTCTGTGGCGACGACATCAGCACCCCGCGGTTCAACTATCCCGGCATCCTGACCGTGCAGCTCTGGCTGGCGCTGCCGCTACTGGCCTTCATCGTGTTCTCCGCAGTGTGGAGTGTCAGCAGCGGCGACCTGTTCGGCTTCGGCCGGGCATTGAGCCAGCTGACCGGCTACGACCTGATCGCCGCACGGGACGCCACCTTCGTCGGCCATTACCTTTCCACCTGGATCATCACCGGTCTGATGATCGGCATGGTTGGCACCATCACCGCCCATGAGCTGACGCACCGCACCTGGGACCCGGTTTCCATGCTGGTCGGCCGCTGGCTGCTGGCCTTCAGCTTCGACACCATCTTCTCGATCGAGCACGTCTACGGTCACCACCGCTACGTGTCCACCCGCGAGGACCCGGCCACCGCGCCGCGCGGCCGCAACGTCTACGTTCACATCCTTGCCTCAACGCTCAAGGGCAACCTCAGCGCCTGGCAGATCGAGCGGAAGCGCCTGGCGCGCAAAGGCCATGCCCTGTTCGGCTGGCGCAACGCGGTAATCCGCGGCCACCTGATGAGCCTGCTGCTGGTGCTGGCGGCCTATGCCATTGGCGGTCCGGTAGCCGCGCTGTTCTTCACCGCCTGTGCCCTGTGGGGCAAGGCGCTGCTGGAGATCGTCAACTACATGGAGCACTACGGTATGGTGCGCAACCCGGCAACCCCGGTGCAGCCGCGGCATTCCTGGAACACCAACAAGCGCATCAGCTCCTGGGCGATGTTCAACCTAACCCGCCACTCCCACCATCATGCCCAGGGCGAGGTGCCCTATCAGGACCTGAAACCCTTCGCGGACGCGCCGATGATGATCGGTGGCTACCTGACCACCATCATCGTCGCGATGATCCCGCCACTCTGGCACAAGCTGATGACACCCAAGGTGCTGGCCTGGGACCGCCACTACGCCAGTGCCGAAGAGCGCCAATTGGCCGCCGAGGCCAACGCTCGCAGCGGCATTCGCGAGCTGATGAGCCACGGCGCGGCCTGAGTTCACCCATTGAATTTGACGCCTCCCTGAAACACCACGCCGCCGACAGGAATGTCCTGCCGGCGGCGTGGTGTTCAGAGCAGGCAGGCCCGCCAGGGCCTTGCCGTTGTCGTCACTTCAGGTCATAGCGGTCCAGGTTCATCACCTTGGTCCAGGCGGCGACGAAGTCATTCACGAACTTCTGCGGCGAGTCGCTACTGGCGTAGATCTCCGCAATCGCCCGAAGCTGGGAGTTGGAACCAAAGACCAGGTCGACCACGGTGGCTGTCCACTTGAGATCGCCGCTGGTGCGGTCACGCCCTTCCAGCACATTCGCATCGGACGCGGAACGCTGCCATTTCGTGCTCATGTCCAGCAGGTTCACGAAGAAGTCATTGGTCAGCGTTTCAGGCCGCTTGGTGAATACACCGTGCTGCGCCTTGCCGTAGTTGGCGCCGAGAACGCGCAATCCACCGACCAGGGCGGTCATCTCGGGGGCGCTGAGTTTCAGCAACTGCGCCTTGTCCACCAACATCTCGGCCGCCGAACCCTCGAATCCCTTCTTGGCGAAGTTGCGGAAGCCATCGGCGAGCGGCTCCAGCGGTGCAAAGGATTCCACATCCGTCTGCGCTTGCGAGGCATCGGTACGGCCCGGTGCGAAGGGTACGCTCACATCGACGCCCGCCTTCTTCGCGGCGGCTTCAACGCCCACACCGCCAGCCAGAACGATCAGGTCAGCGAGCGAGACTTTCTTGCCGGAAGCGTTGAAGTCCTTCTGGACGCCTTCCAGCGCCGCGATGACCTTCGCCACCTCAGCCGGCTGGTTCACCTCCCAGTCCTTCTGCGGAGCGAGACGCAGGCGAGCGCCGTTGGCACCACCACGCTTGTCGCTGCCACGGAAGGAAGCCGCTGCCGCCCAGGCCGTGCTGACCAGTTGGGAAACGGACAAACCTGTCGCGGCGATCTTTGCCTTCAACGCGGCAACATCCTGCTCATTGACCAACGGATGGTCGACGGCGGGTACCGGGTCCTGCCAGATCAGCTCTTCTTTCGGTACCAGCGGGCCGAGGTAGCGGCTGCGCGGCCCCATGTCGCGGTGAGTCAGCTTGAACCAGGCGCGGGCGAAGGCGTCTTCCAGTTCCTTCGGGTTGTCTTTGTAGCGCCGGGAGATCTTCTCGTACACCGGGTCCACGCGCATGCCCATGTCGGCGGTGGTCATCATCGGTGCATGGCGCTTGCTCGGGTCATGGGCGTCCGGCACGGTGCCATCCCCGCTGGTGCCAACGGGTTTCCACTGGTGTGCGCCCGCCGGGCTCTTGGTCAGCTCCCACTCGTAGCCGAACAGGGTTTCGAGGTAGCTGTTGTCCCACTTGGTGGGCGTCGGGGTCCAGGCGCCCTCCAGGCCGCTGGTGATCGCGTCCCCCCCCTTGCCGGTACCGAACGCGTTCCGCCAGCCCAGGCCCATTTCTTCGATAGGAGCGGCTTCCGGCTCCGGTCCGACGTTGGCCGCATCACCGGCGCCGTGGCATTTGCCGAAGGTATGTCCACCGACCGTCAGGGCGACGGTCTCTTCATCATTCATGGCCATGCGGGCGAAGGTTTCACGGACATCGCTCGCCGAGGCCAGCGGGTCCGGGTTGCCATCCGGGCCTTGCGGGTTCACGTAGATCAAGCCCATCTGCACGGCGGCCAGCGGGTTTGCCAGTTCCCGATTGCCGGAATAGCGGCTGTTGGGCTTGTCACTGGTGGCGAGCCACTCTTGCTCGGCGCCCCAATAGACGTCGTCCTCCGGCTCGAAGATGTCTGCACGACCGCCGCCGAAGCCGAAGGTCTTGAAGCCCATGGATTCCAGCGCGACGTTGCCGGTGAGGATCAGCAGGTCGCCCCAGGACAGCTTGTTGCCGTATTTCTGCTTGATCGGCCAGAGCAGGCGGCGCGCCTTGTCCAGGTTGCCGTTGTCCGGCCAGCTGTTGAGCGGCGCAAAACGCTGGTTGCCGGTGCCCGCGCCACCCCGTCCGTCGGCGATGCGATAGGTGCCGGCGGCGTGCCAGGCCATACGAATGAACATCGGGCCATAGTGGCCGTAGTCGGCCGGCCACCAGTCCTGGGAATCGGTCATCAACGCGTGGAGGTCCTTGATTACCGCGTCGAGGTCGAGGGTCTTGAAGGCTTCGGCGTAGTCGAATTCACCGCCCAATGGATTGGATTCGGCCGAGTGCTGATGAAGGATCTTGAGGTTCAGTTGGTTGGGCCACCAATCCGCATTGGATGGAATCACACCTGCGATCACATTTTTGCCAGAGAACGGGCACTTTGCTTCGCTTGACATACTTATCTCCTCTTCTTGTCTTCAGCCAATCACCCTATTCAGCTTGGAATCCACTTCACGACCCAGCCAATAGGTTTTGGAAATGGCATTGATAGTAGACAAGGATTGTGAAAACCATGCGGGCGTGCCCGTTCTCGCAGCTAGGCCGACGCTGCCGCAGCATCGATATCTCTCTGGATATCAAGGGCTTTGAGGGTGTTGCGTCTTAATGGTCGAATTGATTTAGCTGGCTGATGGACTGTTCTGGTCCTCATAGGCGGACTTAATCGCCCGGCCAGGAATGCCAGGGTCTGAGGGGGTGTCAGACGTGTCCCTGGTTCAAACCTTCCATTCCCGCGTGCACTCCATGAGGAAGTCGATGAAGGCGCGCAGGCGCAGCGGCACGTGGCGGCCGTGGGGATACAGCAGGGTGAAGGGACGGGAGCGCCCGCCGAACTCCGGCAGGACCTCAACCAGGCTGCCCTCCTCCAGCTCCTTCTCGACAATGAAGCGGTAAGTCTGGAACAGACCGGCGCCATGCCGGGCCAGGGTCACCCCGCCCAGCACATCGTCCGAACAGCAATAGTTGCCTGTGGCGAGTATCTCGCGCTCCTTGCCGTTGTCGGTGAACAGCCAGGAGATACGACGTCCGCTGCTGGGTAGCTCGTACTGGATGCAATCGTGACCGGCGAGGTCGTCCAGGGAAGTGGGTGTGCCAGCCCTGGCCAGGTATTGCGGCGCGGCAACCACGACCAACCGTGCGTCTTCGAGATGGCGGGCAATGAGCGTCGAATCGGGCTGGGCGCGCACACGGATCGCCAGGTCGTAACCCTCGCCGACGAAGTCGATGTTCCGGTTACTCAGGTGAACATCGATCCTCACACCGGGATGACGCTCCCTGAAGCGCGGTAGCAGCGGGAGGATGCGGTGGTGGCCATAGGTCGTGGGAATGCTGATGCGCAACTCACCGGACGGTTCGAGCTGCTTGCCCATTACTTCACGCTCGGCTTCCACCAGTTGGGTCAGCGCCTGCCGGCACTGCTCGAAATAGGCGCGACCGCCCTCAGTGAGGCGAATACTGCGCGTTGTCCTCATGAACAAACGTGTTCCCAGGCGCTCTTCCAGCCTGGAAATCGAACGGCTCACGGCTGCTGGCGTAACCCCGGCCGAGAGCGCTGCAGCCGTGAAGCTGCCCTCCTCCGCGGCAAGACAGAAGAGCTCGATGCTGCCCAGCTGGATGTCATCAAAGTGGCGCTTCACGATTCATTACACCGGGTATCAACTGAAGTATCCGAGCCTACATTTATCTATACGCGAAGCACAAATACAGTTGGCTCCAGACAGCCACTCCCACGGCCTTTCGCCCGGAGCCTGGCTGATGACCACCGCCATCAGCAGAGGAAACGCAAGATGCCCTTCGTAAGCGTACGAATCACCCGAGACGGGGTTACCCGGGAGCAGAAGGCCCAGGTCATTGCCGAGATCACCGACACCCTGCAGCGCGTACTCGGCAAGCGCCCCGACCTCACGCACATCGTCATAGAGGAAGTGGATACCGACAACTGGGGCTATGCCGGAATGACGACGACCGAGTACCGGAAGAACTCGCCAGGCTGACCTGCCAACCCCCCCCATCCATTCGCCTCCAAGGCAAACCCGTTCCCACTTTTGCGAGAAACCACCATGAGCAAGCACACCGTTGTCATCACCGGCGCATCCAGCGGTATCGGCCTGGGCCTGGCCAAGGCCTTCATCGAAAACGGCTACAACGTCGTGGGTACCGCTCGTTCCATCGAGCGCCTGCAGGACGCCGCCGCGAGCCTGGGCAACCCGAGCAACTTCGTTGGCGTTGCCGGCGACGTGGCCGATCCGGCGACCGCCCGCAAGATTTTCGCCGCCGCCATCGAGGCCTTTGGCAGCGTCGAAGTCCTGGTCAACAACGCAGGCTTCTTTATGGCCAAGCCCTTCACCGACTACACCCCGGAAGACCTTGAGTCGCTGTTGGATACCAACCTCAAGGGCGTGGTCTACACCTCCCAGGTGGCAGCCGCGCACATGAAAAAGCAGGGGGGCGGACACATCGTGAACATTTCCGCGGCCGTTGCCCTTCAGCCCAACATCAACGTGCCGGCAGCCCTGCCCGTGCTGATCAAGGGCGGTATCAACCAGATGACCCGTGCGCTGGCCCTGGAACTGTCGCGGGACAACATCCAGGTAAACGCAGTCGCCCCCGGTATCATCGACACCCCGATGCACGACCCGGCCGCCCGCGACTTCCTCAACAACCTGGCGCCATCCGGTCGAGTCGGCACGGTCGAGGAAATCACCGATGCGGTGCTTTACCTGGCCAGCGCGGGCTTCACCACCGGCGTCGTCCTTGCCGTGGACGGCGGGATGAGTACCGGAACCTGGTGAGAGTGTTGTGCAAGAGAATGGGAGGCCTGGCCTCCCTTTTTCATTGTGCGGTATCCAAAATCGCGTTCAGGCATCGGTCTGGTAGCAGTGCGGCGCCTTACTTCTCCGCCAGTTCACTCAGGATGCGGTAAGCCAGCTTCACGCGTTCTTCGTTAGGGTAGTTCCGGTTGGCCAGCAGCACGATGCCGAACTGCTTTGCCGGCACAAAGGCCACGTACGCACCAAAGCCGTTGGTGGAGCCGGTCTTGTTGACCCAGACGTCCCTTTGCGGTGGCAACGGTGGCGTGATGGCTGTCACGGCTTTACTCTCCAGCGCCATCTGACTGCCATTACCCGCCAGCAGAGTCTCCAGGGCGACTGGGTAGCTGTACTGCTCCCAGATCAGGTCCTGGGTCATTGGGCCCAGCCGGTAGTAGCCGGTCCGGGTAGCATCGATGGCGCGCTGTAGCCTGGCATCCCCAGCGGTCGAGTCCAGTTGCGCCTCGACGAAACGCAGCAGGTCGCTGCTGCTGGTCTTCACTCCGTAGGCTTCAGCAGCCAGTACGGCCGGATTCACCCGCACCGGTGCGTCTTCCTTGTTGTAGCCCTGGGCATAGCGCGACATCGCACTCGCCGGCACGTCGATGAAGGTGTTGCCCATGCCAAGCCTCGGCAGGAGTTCGAACTCCATCGCCTTGGCATAGGGCATGCCGAGGCTACTGGCCGCGATCACACCTAGCAGGCCAATGCTGGGGTTGGCATAGGTCCGGTAGGTGCCAGGGGCGAACCGGGGCTGCCAGGACCTGTAGTAGTCCATCAACTGTTGGTGGTTCTGGATCTCATCGGGCAGTTGCAGCGGAAATCCACCCGCAGTGTGCGTGGCCAGGTTGATCAGGGTCACCGGATCGAGCTTGCTGCCTTTAAGTTGCGGCAGGTACTGCCCAGGACTGTCCGAGAGGGATAGTTTGCCGTTGGCTTCGGCATAGGCAGCCAGCGTTACCGTCAGCGTCTTGCTGACCGAGCCGACTTCAAAGAGGGTGTCGCGAGTGACCGCCTGCCGGGTCTCCCTGGACGCCACACCGAAGTTGTAGAAGTGCTGCTCGCCGTTGGCGGTGACTGCGATGGCCAGGCCCGGAATACCGTACTGCTGCATGACGTGCACTGCAGCTTGCTGCACGGCGGCGCCGATATCTGCCCGCTCGCCATCGGCCATGGCATGGCCAGCGAGCGAAGTGACAAGCGCGAACAGAAGCCTCTGCACGCTGCGCTTTCCTGGTGGGCGCATCGGGACGTCCTTTGGTGATGAAAAGGGCAAGAACCTACCAAATCAGGCAGGCGCATCCAATCCAGGCTCATCACCAGATGTTGCGCGACCCCGATAGGCCGCGCATGGCTAGCGCACGAGTTCAGTGACTGCCGGCGCCCTCCCCCATTGTTGCCCGCCGTTCCTGCAGCAGCTTCTGGATGATAGCCTCCTGCTCTGCGTAGTCCCCTTCGCCGATATGCAGGTGGCGAACCCGCCCGTGGGCGTCGATGAAGTAATGCGCTGGCCAGTACTGGTTGGTGAACGCGTTCCAGATGCGGTACTGGTTATCGATGGCCACCGGGTGCTTGACGCCCAGGCGAACGGTCGCCTCGCGCACATTGTCGATGATCCGTTCGAAGGGGTATTCGGGCGTGTGCACGCCGATCACCACCAGGCCCTGGTCAGCGTAGCGCTTGGCCCACTCGTTCACGTACGGAAGGCTGTTCCGGCAGTTGATGCAGTCGAAGGTCCAGAAGTCCACCAGGACCACCTTGCCGAGCAGCTGTTCGTTGCTGAGCGGCGGGCCATTGAGCCACTGGGTGGCGCCCTCCAGCGAAGGCATCGCACCCAGGTCCGGCAATTGCTCGATGCTATCGGCATGGGCATTGCCCACCAGGCGTTCCACCAGCGCCGGAATCCCCTCGATCGCCTTGCGCTCCAGCTCGAACACCAGGCGCGAGGAACCCGCTCCTGCCAACTGGTCACTGGTGCCGCTTGCAATGCCAACGACCGCCAGCAAGGCCAGGCCGCCGGCGCCGCGACGCAGCCATTCCATCGCGTGCAATGACAGCTTCGCGCGCTGGAACGCACCGCGGCCCAGGAAGATCAACGCGCCCATCGCAACTGCACTGCCGAGGCCGTAACTGAGTAGCAGAAGGCTAGTGGACGCACTCGGTCCATTGAGCATCGCGCCGGAGAGGATCAGGCCGAGGATGGGGCCCGCGCAGGGCGCCCAGAGCAACCCGGCGGCACACCCCAGGAGCCAGGTCGAAAGGACCGGCGGCAGTCCTCGGGCATCAGCGTGCAAACGGTTGCCGAGCCAGACCCAGGGCCGCGACAGCCAGGCACCGACACGCGTCGAGAGCAGAGCCATTGCCGATACCGCCAGCAGGCCCAGGGCCAGGTAGCGGCCCCACTGGCTGGCCTCGATCACCCAGTTACTGGAAACCACTGCCAGGCTCGCCAGCACGGCGAACCCCGAGGCCAGGCCGGCCAGGGTCACGAGCGGCGACCAGGCTGGGCCACCGGCGCGGGAAAGTAGCAGGGGCAATACGGGAAGGATGCAGGGACTGAAGAGGGTCAGCACCCCGCCTAAAAAGGCAACAAGCAACATGGGCACCTCGATGTGGAATGCGCCCGGGATGATCCGGGCGAGCGAACCAGGCCGTCCTTGGCACACCGGTCCGGTTAAGGGGGGATGCGACTGGGCATCCGTGCGATGCCCATTTCAGTAGCGGGAGGTATCGCGGATATGTCTGACACCATCGGCGATTGCTGCGCCAGGTATCGACAGCACCAGCGGATACAGACGGATACGCAAGGCTATTGTGCAAGCTCGGGTATCAGGGCCACGCTGGATACACTGCAATACAAAGGCCGACGGGCAAGCGCCATCGAGCCCGATACACTAGCGCCGACATAGGTGTTGTGAGGACTGCCCATGGACCATATCGATCACATCCTGGTCGTCGACGACGACCGGGAAATCCGCGAGCTGGTTGGCAACTACCTGAAGAAGAATGGCTTGCGCGTCAGCCTGGCGGCCGATGGTCGGCAGATGCGAGCCTTCCTCGAGGGCAATGTGGTCGACCTGATCGTGCTCGACATCATGATGCCCGGCGACGATGGCCTGCGCCTGTGTCGCGAACTGCGCGTCGGCAAGCACAAGGCGACACCGGTGCTGATGCTGACTGCGCGCAACGAGGAGACCGATCGCATCATCGGCCTGGAAATGGGCGCCGACGACTACCTGACCAAACCCTTCTCCGCCCGCGAGCTGTTGGCGCGGATCAACGCCGTGCTGCGCCGTACCCGCATGCTGCCGCCGAACCTGCAGATCAGCGAAAGTAGCCGGCTGATCGGCTTCGGCAAATGGCGCCTGGATACCACACAGCGCCACCTGCTGGACGCCGAGGGCACCCTGGTGGCCCTGAGCGGCGCCGAGTACCGCCTGCTTCGGGTTTTTCTCGACCATCCCCAGCGCGTGCTCAGCCGCGAGCAACTGCTCAACCTGACCCAGGGCCGCGAAGCGGATGTCTTCGATCGTTCCATCGACCTGCTGGTCAGCCGCCTGCGCCAGCGCCTGCAGGACGATGCCCGCGAGCCGGCCTGCATTAAGACGGTGCGCAGTGAAGGCTATGTCTTTGCGCTACCCGTGCAACTGATCGAGCCAACCGCGTGATGACCCTGCCCCACTGGCCGCGCACCCTGGCGGCGCGCCTGGCACTGATCTTTCTCAGCGGCCTGTTGCTGGCCTACGGACTGTCCTTCGCCTCGCAGTTCTACGAGCGCTACCAGACCGGGCGCGACGTGATGCTGGGCAACCTGGAATATGACGTGAGCACCGCCGTGGCCCTGATCGACCGGCTGCCGGCGGACGAACGCGCCGCCTGGCTGCCGCTACTGGAACGGCGCAACTACCGTTATCGCCTCGATGAGGGTTTGCCGGGCGTGCCCATGGACATGAACCAGGCACACATGGCAGCGATCTCCATCGAAAGGGCTATCGGCCAACGCTACGCCCTGCGCTTCGAGAACATTCCCGGACCGACCCCGCACTTCCAGGCCCACCTGGTGCTGAGCGATGGCCAGCCGCTGACGGTGGATGTCACGCCCAGGCCGATTCCGGTGGCCCAGTGGCTGCCGGTGGTCCTGGTCCTGCAACTGCTGTTGCTGCTGGCCTGCACCTGGCTGGCAGTGCGCACGGCCATTCGCCCGCTGACCCGCCTGGCAGAGGCCGTCGACCAGCTAGACCCCGACGCCCCCAGCCTGGAACTCGACGAGCGCGGCCCGAACGAAGTGGCCTACGCCGCCCGTGCCTTCAATGCCCTGCAGGGGCGAATCGGCAGCTACCTGAAGGAGCGCATGCAACTGCTGGCGGCCATTTCTCACGACCTGCAAACCCCCATTACCCGTATGAAGCTGCGCGTCGAGCAGATGGATGCCTCGCAGGAGCGAGACAAGCTGTGGAGCGACCTCAATGAAATGCAGCACCTCGTGCGCGAAGGCGTGGCCTATGCACGCAGCATGGATGGCGCCAGCGAAGCCTTGTGCCGGATCGACCTCGACGCCTTCCTCGACAGCCTGGTCTGCGACTACCAGGACAGCGGCCAGGCGGTGAGCCTGAGCGGCAGCAGCGGGATGCAACTGGAAACCCGCCCCCATGCCCTGCGCCGGGTGCTCAGCAACCTGATCGACAATGCCTTGAAGTTTGGCGGCTCGGCTCAGCTAGTTGTGCAACGCGATGTACAGGGCACCGTGCAGGTACAGGTACAGGACAACGGCCCGGGCATCGCCGAAGAGGAACTGAAGGAGGTGTTCAAACCCTTCTACCGAGTGGAAAGCTCGCGCAACCGCAGCACTGGCGGCACAGGACTGGGCCTGGCCATCGCCCTGCAATTGAGCCAGGCGCTGGGCGCCCGTCTGACCCTGCGCAACCGCGAGAGCGGTGGCCTGTGCGCGCAGCTGGAGCTCGGCGCCACGGGCTGAGGCACCGTACACAGCGATACACGTCGGGCTGCAGCGGACACATGCGGGACAAGCCCCGTTGCCAGCATAGGCACAGGAGCAGCGACAGCATCCCGCGGTCGCGCTCAGTTCAAAGGAGCCCGCCCGTGACCCCCATCGCCTTCGCCCCGCTCAAGCACGCCTACCAGCAACTCGACCGACTGGGTGCCTGGAGCGCCGACATTCCCCTGCGCCTGTTCCTCGCCTGGGAATTCTTCGAATCCGGCCTGGAAAAGTGGAACGGTGCAAACTGGTTCGAACAGATCAATTCGGCCTTCCCCTTTCCCTTCGACCAGATTCCCGCCAGCGTCAACTGGCAAGTGTCGATGTGGGCCGAACTGATCGCCCCCGTGCTCTTGCTGCTGGGTCTCGGCACGCGCTTCGCCACCCTGGTGCTGATGATTTTGACCCTGGTGGCCATCGCCGCCGTGCACTGGCCGGCGCACTGGTCAAGCCTGTCGGAACTCGCCCTGGGGTACTCCATCAGCGACAAGGGTTTTGGCAACTACAAGCTGCCGCTGATCTACCTGGTGGCCGCAATGCCTCTGCTACTCAAGGGTGCCGGGAAATTCAGCCTGGATGCCTGGCTGTTCCGCCGGAAAGCCTGACCCGTTTGGATGCGCGGGATTTTTCGTACCTGTAACACGATGGGTTTCGCAGGCTCTACCCATCCTACGTGGGCGCGCCGAGTGGCTGTACGTAGGATGCGGTTGAGCGGAGCGAAACCCATCGGCAGTCGAAGACACGCATTCCACGAGACAGTAAAAAGCCCGCACGCCTTTCCAGGCGCGCGGGCTTTTTGTAGGGGCAGGAACTGATCAGGGAATGTCGAAGGTCACCTCGATGTTCCCCCGGGTGGCCTTGGAATACGGGCAAAGCTGGTGCGCTGCGTCCACCAGCCGGGCCTTGTCCCCGGTTGCCAATCCCGGCAGCTCCACGGTCAGTTTCGCCGCCAGGGCGAAACCACCGTCGGCGGTGTTGCCCAGGGCAATATCGGCCACCACCGCTACGTCGTCCGGCAGGCGGATCGCCAGGCTCTGGCCAGCGCGACGCAGTGCCCCGATGAAACAGGCGGACCAGCCGACGGCCAGGAGCTGCTCGGGGTTGGTACCCGGCTGCCCCGAACCGGGTGGGCTCAGGCGAACATCCAGTTCGCCATCGGAAGACTTGCCGCGGCCATCGCGGCCGCCGGTGGTCCGGGTCTGTGCGACATAGAGGTTTTTTTCCAGAATTGCGGTCATCAATGAGTCTCCACAGATGGGGAAATACCGGGGCAAACCGGCATCGAAACGCGTGTCAGCCACGGGTGCCAAGCACCACACCCTGAGCACGCAGGTTTTCCAGCAGGGCCAGGCCCTGCGGCAGGATGGTTTCGCTGTCGGCACCAATGACCTCGGCCAGTGCCGCCAGGTGTTCCCGGCCGGAGCAGTTCCGCTCCTGCAACGAATCGAGCAGTGCATGGGCCAAGGGCGCCAGCCGCGAGAAGTGCACCTTCATGTCCGCCCCGCGCTGCGCCAGCACCAGGGTCGGCTGCTCCGGGGCCTCATGCGGCAAGTAGTCGGGGCCGATCTCACTGACCGGCCACTGGTAGGCCAGCGGCCAAGCCAGATTGGATAGCAGGGGCACTCCATCGAGCAGGTCGCCCTTCCGGTCGTGGGCTGGCTCGCGCCGGTCACTCAGGAGCAGCGCGGCCTCCACCCACTCGTAATGCGCCAGTTCCACCACCCAGGGCGGCAGTCCCTGGGCATCGGCCCCGCCCTCTGCCAGATAGTCGACGAACTCGCCGGAAATCTCGGTGAACAAGGGCGTCTGGCAGCGGTAGTCGGCATAGAAGGACTCGATCAGCGGCAGCCACTGCTTCGGCCCAAGGCTGGCGCGCAGCACGGGGAAGCCACCGGCCAGCAGCGACTCCACATTGCCAAAGAACAACTGCCGGTAAACCGCCAGCCGCCGTGCCTCGATACCGGGCGGCGGCGCATTGTGCTGCGGGTCGCGCACGTAGCGCGCCATGCTCATCAATTGGTCATGCAGTACCTCATGCATGGCGCACCTCCGGCCATGTCTGCACAGCTTGTTGCCGCACACGAATCTGCTCGACCTCGGTCAGCAGTTCTACCAAGGGAGGGAAGTTGAAGTCCCGTTCCAACAAGGTCGGCAGCGCACCAAAGCGCCGATAGGCCTGCTCCAGCAAGGACCAGACATCCGCCTTCACTGTGGCGCCGTGGGTATCGATCTTGAGGTCCGGCGCTTCGTCGTAATGACCGGCCACATGCACGTAGACAACCCGCTCCGTCGGCAGCGCCGCCAGGTATTCCGTGGCGTCGTAACCGTGGTTGATCGAGTTGACGAAAAGGTTGTTGACGTCCAGCAACAGGTCGCAGTCGGCCTCCTCCAGTATCGCGCGGACGAAGTCGATCTCCTGCAGCGCCTGGTACGGCGCGGCGTAGTAGGAAATGTTCTCCACGGCAATACGGCGCTCCAGGGCATCCTGGGTCTGGCGAATTCTCTGGGCGACATGGCGTACCGCTTCGTCGGTGAAGGGCAGCGGCAGCAGGTCGTAGAGCTGGCCATCGTCCGAGCAGTAGCTCAGGTGCTCGCTGAAGAACACAACATTGTGATGGTCGAGGAAATCGCGGGTGCGCTGCAGCAGGTTGCGATCCAGGGGCGCCGGACCACCGAGAGACAGCGACAGGCCGTGACAGGCCAGCGGAAAACGCTCGGCCAGGCGTGCCAGGCCGTCCCCGTGGCGGCCACCGACCTTGATCCAGTTGTCGGGGGTGCACTCCAGAAAGTCCACGGCACCGGCGTCCATCTCCAGCAACTCGGGCAGCAGCGCGCGACGCAGGCCAAGGCCTGCACCGTAGGGGAAAGCGGCGGTGGTCATGGCAGTTCTCCAGCGGGGTGGAACCCTCCCAGGCCAAGGGCACAGGGAGGGTGGGACGAGTGACCTCGAATCAGTTCTTGGCCTGGCTCATCTTGGTGAACAACTCAGTGGGGACTTTCTTGCCGTTGGAGGTGTACTGGTTGCTGCGGAACTTGTAGACCTCGCCCTCGGACAGGAAGCCGTCCTTGTTGGTGTCCATCGCAACGAATTCCGCACCGCCGTTCGGGGCCACGGTCAGAAGTTCCTTGCGTGAGACCAGGCCGTCATCATCCGTATCGGTGCGGGCGAAGGAGGCGTCGCCGCACTTGCCTTCACCGCACTTGCCTTCGCCCGCTTTGGCATTGCCGGCTTCGGCAGCGCCGCATTTGCCTTCGCCACACTTGCCTTCGGCCTGGGCTGCCTTGTCACCGGCTTCAGCCGCACCACACTTGCCTTCTCCACATTTACCTTCACCCGCCTTGTCGGCAGCGGCCAGCAGGTAGCCCTGGGGCAGCGCCTCCACGGCGAAGGCGGTGGACGAAGCCAGGTTGATGCCGCCGGCCAGGGCGACAGCCATCAGGCCAATACGGGCCTTGTTTGAAATCTGGGTACGGGACATGGAGTTTCTCCGGATAGGGGTAGCGGCCAGGCCGCGCAGGTCATGCCACAAGGGCGTTGTAACCCTGGAGCGAGGCGCCAGGGCTAACCTCGTTGGGGTGTGGCTATTAAGCCGCTGCCGTGTATCCGCGGCGTATCCATGCAAAGGCGCATTTGTAAGCGAGTCAGCGAGGACTGGGGGCGGATACAAAGGGATACGTGCGCTGCCGCAGGCGGTGATTGGCCGAATGCCGCCCGTAATTCGCCTGGCATCCGTGGACCCGGCGCCAATCCGAAACGCAGAGCGTCTAGAATTCGCCGTTCACGTGAGAGAAATGCGCTGCGGCCAGGATTCGCGGGTGGAAAGGGTCCATCGCAAAGCCTGAACCATGTTGCCGAACAGGGTGCTCCGGCACCGCTCCGATCACCGTTCCTATTCGTACAAGTGCCCTGCCCTATGGAAGAGGTCCAAACCTCCCTGGTCCTGCTCCCGGGCCTGCTCAATGACCATCGCCTCTGGGCGCACCAGGCCGATGCGCTATCCGACGAGGCAAACGTACAGATCGCCGACCTGACGCGAGACAGCAGCATCGCTGCCATGGCCCGCCGCGTGCTGGAGGAGTCTCCGCCTCAGTTCGCCCTGGCGGCGCTGTCCATGGGCGGTTACGTGGCCTTCGAAATCCTGCGCCAGGCCCCTGAGCGTGTGTCGCGCCTGGCCCTGTTCGACACCATGGCAAGCCTCGACTCGGCGGAGCGCGCGGCCACTCGCCAGGGACTGCTGGAACTGGCTAATCGCGGGCGTTTCATCGGCGTCAGCCCACAATTGATGCCGCGCCTGATCCATCCGCGCTGGCTCGACTCCGAGGTTTCCGCCACCGTGCAGCAGATGGCGGTTGCGGTGGGCAAGGAAGGTTTCATCCGCCAGCAACAAGCAATCATCGACCGCCCCGACTCAGTGCCGTTGCTTGAGGACATCCGTATCCCCACGATGATCGTGGTGGGTGCCGAAGACCAGCTCACGCCGGTCGCCGAAGCCCATCTGATGCATGAAAAAATTGCCGGCTCGCGACTGGAAATCCTGCCGCAATGCGGGCACTTGCCGCCGCTGGAGGAACCCGAGCGCACCACGGCGTTGCTGCGGGAATGGCTAGGCCAGCGCCCTGCTCCAGAGTTCGTCTACACCCTCTGAATGCAGCATGCCTTCCGTCGGAAGCGGAAGGCATCGCTGTGGCGCGTGGTCCAGTTCGGAATGGCTTCTACTTTCGGCCCGAAACGCACATAGTGCCCGCCTTCGCCTTGCCATCACACCAATACCGCCATGACCCAGACACCGAACAACCCCCTCCACGGCATCACCTTGGAAAAGCTGCTGAACGAACTGGTCGACCATTACGGCTGGGACGGTTTGGCCAAGCGCATCGATATCCGCTGTTTCAAGAGCGACCCCAGCATCAAGTCCAGCCTCACCTTCCTGCGCAAGACACCCTGGGCGCGTGAGAAGGTCGAGGCGCTGTTCGTCGATCTACGCAAGCGGGGCGCCTGACCCGCTCGCTGCCAGCATGCCGCGCCACAAATGGCGCGGCGAGGTCCACCTTCACTCCTCCAGCTTCAGCAACGGCTTGTCCTTGTTCACGATGTAAGTGGCCAGTTCTGACGCATCCACCTTGCCGATGTTCGTCGCGACATGGGGAGTGCCGGCCGGGATGAACAGGGATTCACCGGCCTTGAGAACGACCGGCGCACGTCCTTCCAGTCGATATTCGAAGGTGCCCGAGATGACATAGGCGACCTCCGCCCCCGGATGCGAGTGCCGTGGGGACACGACGCCCGGCTCGAAGTCCACCCGAACCTGGATGGCTTCGTAGCCCGGAACTTCCAGATCGTGGCGCGAAAGATCGGTGCGGTGGATACCGTTCTGCCAGCTTGGGGGGCTGGCTGTGTCTTCAGCGTGGGCGAGACCTGCGAAAACGACCAGTGCTGCAGTGGTGGTGAGAAAACGTACATGCCACATGACTGTGACCTCTCGAATGGGTGGGATTGGAAGCTCCACCCTATTCACGCCACGTACCGCGTATGTGTCGGCGCATCGAGGTTCTGCAAGCCTGCATGTGCAAGGCCGGGGCGGACACAGAGAAATACAGAAGCGGCAGAGGTGCAACGACACCGATGGGGGCATGCCGCTCTCGGCGGCATGGGCGTTGACTGTTTGGGAATTGGTGGCAGCAGACGGGACCAGGACTGAGCGCCCGCCGGGCTTTTGCTGATGGGTATCGCGTTGCTCCACCACATCCTACGGAGTGCACGTTGCATAGTGTCCGGACTGGCGGCTAGTAGTCCGCAATGCGCGCTGACGGGCGATACTTTACAGGTAGGCCCGCGTCACTTTGGCGTCTGATCTGGATGGCAAGGCGGAGGTGACGACACTACACCGCCGCCTTGGTGAATCAGCATGGTCTGGAGTCTGGCGCTGCACCTGGGCGCTAGCCCAACTGATCGATCATCACCGAGTTGGTGTACACCAGGCTGCCATCGCTCTCGCGGTGGCCCACCAGGTGGAACTGGCCGCGCTCGTCGTCTTTGCTGAGATAGACGCGGAATTGCACGTCAGACAATGAACCGCACTCGCTGGGCGTGATCAGCTCCATGTGCTCCATATCGGCGGCGATCATCATTTCCCGCTCATGGGTTTGCTGCAGGCGCTCTTCCGCTTCCTCAAGCCGCAGATGGTCGGCGTCATTGACGTGGAAATGCAAATCCCCCATCGGGATCGACTTTTCCGCACCCTCGGGCTTGCACCAGCTTTTGATAGTCAACGTGTTCATCTAGCAACCTCCTGACGTGGGCGTTGCCACACCTGATGTTCAATCACCAGTTTAGACAAGCCCTATCGGCGGACTACGTCATCCATCGCCGCAAGCCGCGTGTCACAAGGGCTGCAGGGATTGCCCGAGAACACGAATGCTATAATTTTCAAGTGAAAGAACCATCAAGTTTCATTGATGCTTCGCAGATAACCAACCGGAATAACGCGATCAATTGCGGGAGACGGCAGACCACTTCGAACAAGAACCCGGAGGTGCGGCATGAATCGGCACTACTACATCAGTGACAACCTCGACGATCTGGAAACCCTTGAGTCCGAGCTTGAGGCCAATGGCATCAATACGGAACAGATCCACGTACTGAGCGACAAGGATGCCGATGTCGAACAACACCATCTCCATGACGTGAATTCCTTCATGAAGCAGGATGTCGTCCACTCGGGCGAGATTGGAGCGGTGATCGGTGTGCCGCTGGCCGCGCTGATCCTGCTGGTCGCCTGGCTGGCAGGCTGGACGGACACACCGGCGGGCTGGGTACCGTTCGCGTTCCTTGCCGTGGTGGTGCTCGGGTTCTGCATCTGGGAAGGCGGTTTCTTCGGTATCCAGGTACCCAACGCCCACTTCCGCAACCTGAAAGAGAAGGTCAAGGAAGGTGAACACATCTTCTTCGTGGATGTGGAGCCGGAACAGGAATCCACGCTCGACCGGGTCATCAACCACCATCCGCAACTGCGGCTGGCCGGAACGGGTTCGGCTTCACCGCACTGGATAGTCTCCTGGCTGCACCGCTGGCATCAGTTCAAGCGGACGATCTAGGGGGGGCCGCTCTCGACCCCTCTCCCTGCAGGGAGAGGGGTTACCCGCCCCCCGCGCGTTAGTGCAAGTCTGTGGGGCGCCAAGTTGGGTTTCGCTCCGCTCTACCGCAACCTACAAAGGCAGGCCATGCGTTTGTAGGAGCCAATTGATTCGCCAAGCAGGACGCAGTCCTGCCACAACCGCATCTCAATGCTCGCAGCTACTGCCCCAGGAACGTTCCGCGGGTGAAGAGTACGTAGTCGGCCTCGGCCGCCATCAACCCCACCAGCACCAGCAGGCACAGCGGCGGCACCAGGATGGCGTAGACCAGCGCCAGGCGCTCCCAGGCCATGTGCATGAAGATCGAAACAATCAACCCGGCCTTCAGCAACATCAGGATGAGGATCATCGACCAGCGGAAGTACCCGGTGAAGTGGAAGTAATCCACGAGGTACGACAGGGTACTGAGGACGAACAGCAGCCCCCATATCTTCAAGTACAGGCTGATCGGGTGTTGTTGACCTTGCGCATGTGCCATCTCATCTCTCCCCGGCCCTACCACAGGTAGAAGAACGCGAAGATGAATACCCACACCAGGTCGACGAAGTGCCAGTAGAGCCCGGTGATTTCGACGATCTGGTAGTTCCCGCGTTTCTCGTAGTCCCCACGCAGCACCTTGAACGCCACGGTGCAGAGATAGATCACGCCCACCGAAACATGCAGCCCGTGGAAGCCGGTGATCATGAAGAAGCAGGCACCGAACTGCGCCGCACCCATCGGGTTGCCCCAGGGCCGCACACCTTCTTCGATAAGTTTGCTCCACTCGAACGCCTGCATGCCGACGAAGGTGGCACCCAGTGCAGCGGTCGTCAGCATCAGCGCCGCGCTGCGCACCCGGTCGCGTCGATATCCGTAGTTCACGGCCATGGCCATGGTGCCGCTGCTGGTGATCAGCACGAAGGTCATGATGGCGATGAGAATCAACGGAATACTCGCACCGCCGATGGTCAGGGCGAAAACTTCGCTGGGGTTCGGCCAGGTGGCGGTGGTGCTCATGCGCACCGACATGTATCCGGTGAGGAAGCAGGTGAAGATGAAGGTATCGCTGAGCAGGAAGATCCACATCATCGCCTTGCCCCAGGGCACCTGCTTGAAAGCGTCGCGATCCGAGGACCAGTCCTGTGCGATGCCCTGCCAGGTCGTTGGATTGCCGACCGGCGTTTCCCGCGTCGATGTGGCCATGGTGCTACCTCAACCCGCAGAAGGCCGCGATGGCCTGGTAGGTTTCCGGCGTACTGGTGAGCAGCGCGAAAAGCACCAGCCACAACCCCAGCAGGTAGTGCCAGTAGAAGGCGCAGAGTTCCATTCCGGTACGCAGACGTTTCATTGGGCCGTGACGCAGCATGCGTTGCGCCACCACGGCCCATACCACCAGGCCGCCTGCCAGGTGCAGGCCATGCAGCCCGGTGAGCAAATAAAAGAAGCTGTTGGCCGGATTACCCGAGACGGCGTAGCCCCAGGCGGCGAACTGCTGCCAGACCCAGAGCTGGCCTGCGAGGAAGGCCATGGCAAAGGCCCCTCCAAGCAGGAACGCCAGAGTCGATGGGCGTATCTGGTCGCGCCTCATCGCCACGTTAGCCCACTGCAGGCAAGCACTTCCCAGGGCCAGCAGCGCGGTGTTCACCCAGAGCATCCAGGGATGGGCCAAGGGGGCCAGTGGATCGGTCAGCGGGCGCCAGTCCGAAACCTGGGAGCGGGCGATGAACGCCAGCAGGAACAGCAGGAAGAGCGAGGTCACGACACCGAGGAACACCCACAGGCCAACCTTGGCGGTTCGCTCAGGGTCCTGGATCGGTGCTTCGGGGCCATGGGATTCGCGCGGCCCCCAGCCGCCTGGCTCGGAGGCGCCGGCGTTTTTCCAGGGTTGCGTGCTCATGGCTGTTTCTCCGCGCGGGTATTCGCGCCGTTGGCCTCGCGCAGAAGCTGCAGTTCTTCGTCTGAAACCGTCTGCGGCACAAAGTCATGCGCCACGCCAGGCACGCTGTAGTCATAGGCCCAGCGGTGCACCACTGGCAGTTTCTCCCGCCAGTTGCCATGCACCGGCGGCGTGTCCGGGGTCTGCCATTCCAGGCTGGCGGCCTTCCACGGATTACCCCCCGCCGGCCGGCCCTTGAAGGTGCTCCAGGCCAGGTTGAACAGGAAAAGCAGCTGCGCCACACCCACGATCAGTGCGGCCACCGTAATGAAGGCATTCAGCTCCTGGGCCGACTGCGGGATGAACTCGTAGTTCGGATACGCGTAGTAACGCCGCGGCATGCCGAGGAACCCCAGGTAATGCATAGGGAAGTAGATGGCATAGGTACCGAGGAAAGTGATCCAGAAATGCAGTTTGCCGAGGGTGTCATTCAGCATCCGCCCGGTGATCTTCGGGAACCAGTGGTAGATGGAGCCGAACACCACCAGGATCGGTGCCACCCCCATGACCATGTGGAAGTGCGCAACCACGAAATAGGTATCCGACAGCGGGATATCGACGATCACGTTGCCGAGGAACAGCCCGGTCAGGCCGCCCACCAGGAAGGTGACGATGAACGCCAGGGCGAACAGCATGGGCACCGTGAGGTGGATATCGCCATGCCAGAGCGTGAGGGTCCAGTTGTAGACCTTGAGCGCAGTCGGCACCGCTATGACCAGGGTGGTGATGGCGAAGAAGAAGCCGAAGTACGGGTTCATCCCGCTGACGTACATGTGGTGCGCCCAGACCACGAAGCTCAGCACCCCGATGGCGATGATGGCCCAGACCATCATGCGGTAGCCGAAGATGTTCTTGCGTGCGTGGGTGCTGATCAGGTCCGACACCAGGCCGAAGGCCGGCAACGCGACGATGTACACCTCCGGGTGCCCGAAAAACCAGAACAGGTGCTGGAACAGAATCGGACTGCCGCCCTGGTGGTCCAGCGGCTGGCCCATCGAGATCAGCGCCGGCATGAAGAAACTGGTCCCCAGCAACCGGTCGAAGAGCATCATCACAGCGCTGACGAACAGCGCCGGAAAGGCCAGCAACGCGAGGATCGAGGCCATGAAAATGCCCCACACCGAGAGTGGCATGCGAAACAGCGTCATGCCGTGGGTGCGCGCCTGCAGCACGGTGGTGACGTAGTTGAGGCCGCCCATGGTGGCGGCAACGATGAAGATCGCCAGGGACACCAGCATCAGCACGATGCCCCATTCGGTCCCCGGAGTGCCCTGGGTAATGGCCTGGGGTGGATAGAGCGTCCAGCCCGCCCCCGTCGGGCCGCCCGGCACGAAGAAGCTCGCCAGCAGCACCAGCACCGAGAGCAGGTAGAACCAGTAACTGAGCATGTTGACGTAGGGAAAGACCATGTCCCGTGCACCGACCATCAGCGGGATCAGGTAGTTGCCGAAGCCACCGAGGAACAGTGCCGTTAGCAGGTAGATCACCATGATCATCCCGTGCAGGGTCATGGCCTGGTAGTAGGTGGTCGGGTCCATGAACTCCAGGCTGCCGGGGAAGCCGATCTGCATTCGCATCAGGCCGGACAGCACCAGGGCGATCAGGCCCACGAAGATCGCGGTCAGGGAGTACTGGACGGCAATGACCTTGTGATCCTGGCTCCAGATGTAGCGCGTGAAGAAGCTCTGCGGTTCGTGCAGCACATCGGCTTCGGCTTGCTCGACATGGGCCATCGGAAACCCTCCGTGACGCGTCCGGGTCCTTCCGCTTCTACGGCGCCTGTTCCTGCTTGGCGTCGGGATCTGCCCTGGATTTGATGAAGGCGACCAGTGCCGCCAGCTCCGCATCGTTCGGGGTAAAGACCGGCATCACCGGCGCGAACCCCTGGACCAGCTTGGCGGCAGGCGCCAGCACGGACTCTTTGAGGTAGGCGTCGTCCGCTGCGACCTGACTGCCATCGGCCAGGGTCACACGGTGGCCGTACAAACCCTGCCAGCTGGGTCCTATGCCCTTGCTGCCATCCAGGCTGTGGCAGGCCAGGCAACCCAGGGACTGGGCAAGCCGTTGCCCCTGTTCCACCGCGTCACCACTCGCCCCGGAAGAGCCTTGCTCCTGCTGGCCGGCGGCGCTCAGCGACTGGATGAACGCGACCAGGGCGGCCAGTTCATCCTGGTTGAAAGTATAGGGCACCATCACGGGCGGAAAGCCCTGCACCAGACTGGCCTTGGGATCAACGATGGACTCCCTCAGGTAGGCGTCATCCACCTTCACGCGGGTGCCATCCACCAGTGTCTCTTCGCGCCCATACAGATCCTTCCAGCCCGGCCCCAGGCTCGCGCTGCCGTCCTGGCTATGGCAAGCACGGCAACCATGGGCTTCCGCCAGTTGGCGACCTTTGTCGATCAGGCTGCCCTGGCTGGGTTTACTGGCCGCCGCCAGGGTCTGGGCGAAGGTGGGCTGGGCTGCCAGCCACTGATCGAAGGCCTGGACCGGTTCGACGAACAGCATCCCGCGCATATTGAAGTGCCCTACCCCGCAGAACTCGGCACAAAGGATCTCGTACTTGCCGGCCACCGTCGGGGTGAACCAGAAGTGCGAAACCATGCCCGGCACCATGTCCATCTTTCCGCGGATCTGCGGAATGTAGAAGTTGTGCAGCACATCCTTGGAGCGCAGCAACACCTTCACCGGTCGGTCCTGGGGTAGCCGCACCTCGTTGCTGCGGATCAGCACGTCGTCCTGGCCGACCGGGTCGTTCGGGTCCAGCCCGAGCGGATTGCCCGCATCGACCCACTTCACGTCGGCGCGGCCGAGTTGGCCGTCCTGGCCGGGAAAGCGAAAAGCCCACTGCCATTGCTGGGCAACGACTTCCAGGGGATAGGCATCCTTGGGGACCCGGACGAAATCGCTGTAGACCACCAACCCCGGAGCGAGCATGCCCATGATGCCGAGCGACGTGACCACGATCAGCCACCACTCCAGCTTGCGGTTTTCCGGCTCGTACTTTGCGCGCCGGCCTTCGCGGTGACGGAAACGGATGATGGCCACCACCATGAAACCGACAATGGCGACGAAGAACACACCGGTGATTAGCAGGGTGATGAGGAGCGTGGTGTCGATGGAACCCCAGTTCGACGCGGCCGGGGTCAGGTGCCAGGGCGCCAGGAAGTGGAACAGCACGGACGCGACAACGATGAGACCCAAGATGATTGCTATCGCCATGTTCCCGTCGCCTCGTTCCTGATGCTCGTACGCGGGTGGAACGTGCGACGGTCATCGGCAGTGCAGCAGACACGTGGTCCGGCTTCCGGACAGGCCGGAAGATCGCGCTCTATCTCCCCCAGGACAAAGTTCGTGGCAAGTATAGTCGCTGCCGCCCGCTTGCCCGCCCGTTCACGGGGCGTACGGGTTACACTTCGCCGCTGATAGATAAACGAAATAAGGTCATTTCCTCCATCTATCAAAGCACCGTTCATAGTTTTTTCAAGAAAGAGGCTTGCTCATGGAGAACGATCATTCTACCATCTCTCACATGGACAGCAAATCAACTTCCGATGTCAGAGAACGAATTCTCGAAACCGCCGAAGACCTCATCTACAGAAACGGTATCAATGCCACCGGCATGGATTTCCTGGTCAAGACTTCCGGGATTTCGAGAAAGAGTATCTACAAGTACTTCGGAACCAAGGACGAATTGGTAGCAGAGGTATTGAAACAGCGCGATGAGCGCTGGATGAACTGGTTCAAGAGCGAAGTCGAAAAGGTCGACAACCCGGAAGCGCGTCTATTGCAAATCTTCAGCGTGCTCAAGGGCTGGTTCCAGTCGAACGGCTTTCGCGGCTGTGCCTTCATCAATACCGCTGGCGAAACGGGTGATCCCCTGGACCCTGTGCGCCTGGTTGCCAAAGAGCATAAAGAGAAGATGCTCGCATTCGTACTCGGGATTTGCCAGCAATATGGTGCCATTGATCCGGAAGCCCTGGCCAGGCAATTCATTATCCTGATCGACGGTGCCATTACCGTTGCCCACGTGCTTGGTGATTTCAACTCGGCAGATAATGCTCAAGCAGTAGCACGCACTCTGCTGCGTAAATAGAGAAGTTATCGAGCGGGCAACTTCAAACTTTTAACCTCTATTTGTATTGGAGACAACAAATGTCCTCTAGCGCCGAAGTTCGTCCGCCGCTTCCCCCATTCACCCGTGAAACCGCCATCCAGAAGATCCGCCTGGCCGAAGATGGCTGGAACAGCCGTGACCCGGAGAAGGTCTCCCTCGCCTATACCCTGGACACCAGGTGGCGCAACCGCGCCGAGTTCGCCGCCAACCGCGCAGAAGCCAAGGCTTTCCTCACCCGCAAGTGGGCCAAGGAACTGGAATACCGCCTGATTAAGGAACTCTGGGCCTTTACCGACAACCGCATTGCGGTTCGCTACGCCTACGAATGGCACGACGACTCCGGCAACTGGTTCCGCTCCTACGGCAACGAGAACTGGGAGTTCGATGAGCACGGCCTGATGTCCAACCGGCACGCCTGCATCAACGACATGCCCATCAAGGAATCCGAGCGCAAGTTCCACTGGCCTCTGGGGCGCCGTCCGGACGATCATCCTGGGCTTTCCGAACTGGGTCTCTGACCCCGGCACGACAGGGACGCTCAGCCATTTCAGGTTTGCGCGGCGCACACAGCGCCGCGCACTTCATCGACCCTGCCTATGCATGCCCAGTCAACACCTCGATCACGTTGCTATCACTGATAGATAGCGCTGATCACCCGGTCATTACTGGCGATTGGACGTAACGCCTTGCGCGACCTTAGCTTTCGTTACACGAATGCCTCTGGCGCCAGGTACCCCGATGATCGTCCGCCCCAAACCCAATCTGCTCGGCATCCTCACCACCCTAAAAGGCTCCATCGCGCGGCATATCGCCCTGCGTACCGCGATGATCACCCTGCTGGCCTGTCTGATCGTCGTTGTCGAGAATCTGCACCCGGACTGGTTCACGAAGGTCAACGCCATGCCCTTCACCCTACTCGGGTTGTCGTTGTCGATCTTCATGAGCTTCCGCAACAACGCTTGCTATGACCGCTGGTGGGAGGGCCGCAAGGCGTGGGGCCAGGTCATCATCGAAGTCCGCTCCTTCATCCGGCAAAGCGTGGCCATTGCCGATGCGCCCCTGCGCAAGGCAGTGCTGCGCGAGTTATGCGGTTTCGTCCATGCGCTCAATGCCCGACTGCGGGAGGAGGACGAACGGGAGGCAGCCCGTCCCTGGCTGGCTGACACGCCCGATGCCTATGGCCTCAACACCAGCGACGGCATCCTGCGGAACATCGGCGACCAGTGCGACCGCCTGGCCGGTCGCGGCGAAATCAACGAATGGCGCTACACCCTGCTGGAAACCCGCCTGACCGGATTGAGCATGGCCCAGGCCACCTGCGAGCGGATCAAGGGCACGCCATTGCCCTTCCCCTACACACTGCTATTGCATCGCACCAGCTACATCTTCTGCGTGCTGTTGCCCTTCGCCATGGCTGGGCCACTGGGCTGGCTGGCGCCCATCATCACAGTTTTCGTTGCGTACACCTTCTTTGGCCTGGATGCCATCGGCGACCAACTGGAAGACCCCTTCGGCCACGACGAGAACGACCTGGCAACGGACGCCATGGTGCGCACCCTGGAGCGTGAAGTCCTCGACGCTCTTGGTCAGCGAGACTTGCCGCCGGTGTTGCAACCGGTGGACTACGTACTGAGCTGAGCATGCCCAAGGCGCCACACAGGATTCGTTGAACAACCACTGGGCGCTGGCAACCGCTCAGCCGGCGCTGCAGTCCCGGTGTCATCCACGCTGCATGCACAAGGGCCTGGGTTCATCCATTCATCGGCGCTTCGGGATTGTTCAAGGCATAGAGGTAACAGCTCGCCAGGCTGTGGTCGCCTTCAACACTCGTGTAGCTGGCGGTAAAGGTGACGGCCTGGCCCAGATGCTGGTAGACCCACTTGCCGGTTACGCCGGGCGGGACTTCGGGCACCAGGTCGCTGTCATTGACAACCCGATAGGTGGGCACGTCGAGGCCGTTGTAATAGGCCGCGAAGCTGGGATCGACCACCCGCGGACTGGCGAGGTTGTAGTGCTGGATCGCCTGCCCCGGCCAGGTCAGTTGCAGGTCGAGCACCGCGAGGCTGGAGAGCGCACAGCCCAGGCTGTGACCGCAAACCCAGAAGTTGCCGGCAGGTTTGAGGCTGTCCACGGCCTGCAGGGCCAGGTCGCGCAGCGAGGTGTAGAGCTTGAGGAAGCCGTCGTGGACCAGCCCGACGTCAGCCTTCCAGGGATAGGTAGACTGCTTGGCGTCCAGGTCATCGACCCAGTCCTGGGCCGATTCGGTACCCCGGAACACCAGGTAAACGTCGCCATTCGGATCGCTGACGGCAAAGCCGAAGGGTTCGGATTCATTGATGTACTTCAGCTCGCTGAGGATGCTCCAGATCGGCGCCGAAAAGCCCCATCCGCTCATACTCGGCGGTTGCCAGTTGAAATCCGAGGGTTTGCGCGGCTTGTCCTGCTGCAGCCACTGGTCGTACTGGTCGTAGGCGGCTTCCACCAGGTTGGCGCACTGCAGCGCCTGGGAAAGGGAAAATGCAGCGGGAAGGTACATCGGAAGACTGGGCATGGTGGCCTCCTTGCCTGCGGATCTGGGTTCCCACTCTAGACCATGCCCGTCTGCCGTAAAGCGCCCGTTGGCCCTTGACGGGTCACGCGTCGAAATCAGTGGACATCGCCAGGTCCTTCCACGCGGCCACTTCACCTTCCACCAGGCTGTGCTTTTCGCTGATGCGGGCCAGAGCGTCACTGCCCAGCGGCAGGCGCTGCGGCGGATTGGCCGCGTTGACCAGGTTCAGCACGGCGCCGGCGAACTTGCTCGGGTCGCCCGGCTGGGCATGGTTGGCGCCTTCGGCGAAGCGGCGCATGGCACCGACGGTTTCGTCGTAGTCCGGCAGTTCCAGTGCGGTCTTCACCAGCGACTGGTCGTCGAGGAAATCGGTGCGGAAGAAACCCGGTTGGACCACGGTGACCTTCACACCCAGCGGCGCCAGTTCCTGATGCAGTGCCTCGCTGATACCTTCCACGGCGAACTTGGTGGAGCCGTACACGCCCCAGCCATAGTAGGCCTGGTAGCCGCCCAGAGAGGAAATGTTGAGCACGTGGCCGGCGCGCTGTCGACGCATGTGCGGCAGCACGGCGCGGGTGACGTTGAGCAGGCCGAAGACGTTGGTGGCATAGATGCGCTCCACTTCCTGGGCGCTGGTTTCCTCCACCGCGCCGAGGATGCCGTAGCCGGCATTGTTCAGCAGCACGTCGATACGGCCGAAGCGCTTGATGCCCTCGGCGACTGCTTCATGGGCCTCGCTTTCGCGGGTCACATCCAGGCGCACGGCCAGCAGGTTGGGGTGGTCACCCAGGCGAGCAACGACGTCTTCCGGCTTGCGGGCGGTGGCGATCACTGCATCGCCGACTTCCAACGCTTTGGCTGCGATCAGGGCGCCGAGACCGCGGGAAGCTCCAGTAATGAACCAGGTACGCATAGCAACTCCTCCTGTGTGGGAACCCGCACCGCGCGGGCTTTCTTGGTGAGTTGCCGTCACTTTATGGCGCCTTTACTCCTGCGATAATCCCAATAAAATCACATGAGCCTTTGAGCAGAATTCATCAATGAAATCCGTATCCGCTGCCGACCTCAATGTCTTCCTCTGCATCGCCGCCCACCTGAGCTTCAGCCGCGCCGCCGTGGAGCTGGGCCTCTCCCCTTCGGCGCTGAGCCACGCCTTGCGCGCCCTGGAAGAGCGACTGGGCGTGCGCCTGTTCAACCGCACCACCCGCAGCGTGGCCCTCACCGAGGCCGGCGAGCGTCTGTACGCACGCATCAAGCCGGCCTTCCGCGACATCGATGACGCGCTGGAGGACCTCAACCAATTCCGCGACACACCGTCCGGTACCCTGCGCATCAACGCCGGCCGCGCTGCTGCGGAACTGGTTCTGCTGCCGCTGGCGAGCCGCTTCCTCGAGGCCTATCCGGATATCGTGCTGGAAATCTCCACCGACGATGCGCTGGTGGATGTGGTGTCCGGTGGGTACGACGCCGGCGTGCGCTTCGGCGAGCGGCTGGAGGCCGACATGGTGTCGCTACCCATCGGCCCTTACATGCGCTCGGTGGTGGTGGCGGCTCCCGCCTTCTTCGAGCGCCATCCGCTACCGCAGAAACCCCAGGACCTCCATGGCCTGCCGTGCATTCGCCACCGTTTCCCCAGCGGCAACCTGTATCGCTGGGAGTTCGAGCGTGGCGGCATGCAACTGGAGATCGAAGTGGATGGCCCGCTGACGCTTGGCGATGTAGGCCTGATGATCGACCCCGCGCTACAAGGCGTCGGACTGGCCTATGTGTTCGAGGACATGGTGGCCGGGCCTATCGCCGAGGGCCGGCTGATCCAGGTACTCGCGGACTGGTGCCCCTACTACCCCGGCCTGCACCTCTACTACCCCAGCCGACGCCAGGTGCCGGCAGTGCTCAAGGCCTTCATCGAATTTGCCCGCGCGGCGCAGCAGGAGGCTTAATCCCCAGGCGCTTCAGCGGTCCAGCAAATGGCTCATGGCGGTCTTCAGCTTCATGGGACGGACCGGCTTGTGCATCAGGGTGTGGCCCAGCTCGCGCATCTGTTGCTTGAGCTCGTTGCTGTAGTTGGCGGTGATCATCAGGGCTGGCAGCGGCGTGCTGCGGCGGGCGTTGATGGTGGCGACGGCGTCGACGCCGTTGCAGTCGTTGTCCAGGTGGTAGTCGGCGATCAACAGGTCCGCTTCGGCGTGGAAGTTGTCCACCTGGCGCGCCAGATCTTCTTCCGACAGTGCGGTGATGACCTGGCAGCCCCAGCCTTCCAGAAGGGTCCGCATGCCTGCGCAGATGGCCGCGTCGTTATCCAGTACCCAGACCCTGGCTCCCTGCAAGCGCTCCAGAACCGCCTGGGGTTCGTCGCGTTCCTGCTTCTGGCGGGGAACGCGGCGGGTCAACGGAACTTCCACGGCGAACAACGAGCCCTTGCCCGGCACTGAAGAAACGTGGATGCGGTGACCAAGCATGCGCGCGATCTTCTCGACGATGGCCAGGCCCAGGCCGAGCCCCCGGTCCTGTTTCTCGCGCACGACTTCGCCGCGTTTGAACTCCTGGAATATCTCGCCGAGCTTGTCCTGGGCGATGCCGACACCGGTGTCGCGCACCTCGATCCACAGGCTCTGGCGTCGGCGCCGACAACCCAGCAGGATGCGCCCCCTGGGCGTGTAGCGAATGGCGTTGCTGAGCAGATTGCGCAGGATGCGCGCCAACAGCTGCGAGTCACTGCGCACCAGTGCCGAACTGGGCACGAAGTCCAACTGCAAGCCTTCGCTGGCGGCTATCTGGCGGTACTCCACGGCGAGGTTTTCGAGGAGTTCGCTGACAGCGAAGGGCGCGATATCCGGCTTGATCACTCCTGCATCCAGCTTGGAAATGTCCACCAGGGTACCCAGCAGGTTCTCCACGTCTTCCAGGGAGTTACTGACATTGCGCACCAGCTCCAGCTTGCAGGACGGGCCACCCTGCTCCAGCAGCGCACTGGTGAACAGCCGTGCGGCATTGAGCGGCTGAAGCAGGTCGTGGCTGACGGCGGCGAGGAACTTGGTTTTCGACAGGTTGGCCTTCTCCGCCTCGAATTTGGCTTCGCGAAGGCGCAGTTCAACCTGGGTGCGCTCGTCGATTTCGCGGCGCAGCTGGCTATTCAGCGCGGTCAGCTCGGTGGTCCGCTCGCGTACCCGCTGCTCCAGGTTCTGGTAGGCCTGGTGCAACGCCTCGGCGGTGCGGCGGCGTTCGGTGATATCGCGGATCAGCACGAAGATGCCTACCACCTCGCCATTGGTCAGGCGATTGGGCACGTAGGAACGCAGCATGCAGCGCTCCTGGCCGTTGTGGTTGGTCTCCGTGACCTCGAAAGACAGGCTTTCGCCACTGAGTGCTCGCTCCACATAGGGCTCCAGGCGTCGCCAGTGCTCTTCGCTGTGCACCTCGAGCAGGCTCTGGCCGAGCATCGAGCCGCGCGGCCAGCAGTACCACTCCTCGTACACCTTGTTGGTGAACTCGTAGACCAGGTCGGCGCTGAGGTAGGCGATCAACGCCGGCACGTGGTCGGTGATCAGGCGAATCCAGCGCTCGCTTTCAGCCAGTGCTTCGGCGTGGCGGTAACGCTCGGTAATGTCGGTGAAGGTGTTGACGAAGCCGCCAGTAGGTAGCGGATGGGTACGCACCTCCAGCACCCGGCCGTTGTACCGGCGCTGCTCCATCTCGCGGATTGGACGGCCTTGGGCGTCCCGGGTATCGGGCGTGAGCAGCGGTAATTCGCTGTCAGCCATGACCCCGGCGAACGTGCGGTGCGCCTCCACCGGTGCCAGACCGCAGAGTTCGAGGAAACGGTGGTTCCAGAGTTCCAGGATGCCCTCGGCGCTGACCATGGCCACCCCTTGTGACAGGTTGTCCACGGCCCGCTGCAACAGGCGCGACTTCTGCGCCAGGGCCTGTTCGCGACGATCGGTTTCGCTCCGTTTCACCTCAGTGATGTCGGTGTAGAGAATCACCAGTCCGCCTTCACGGGTGGGCCGCTCACTGACCTGTACCCAGCGCCCATCGTGCAGGCGGTAGAAGATGTTGTCGTCGCTGCCACGGTGCTCTTCGACGATCAGCCCGGTACTTTCCGCCAGGCGCCGGATTTCCGAGAGCCGTGTGCCTGCGCAGATACGGGCACGGCTGCGGGCCCAGAACGATTTGAAGCGGCTGTTGAAGAGCACGATGCGCTGCTCGCGGTCGAACAGCACGAAGGCATCGGAAATACTCTCGATGGCGTCGATCAGGTGGTGATGAGCAGTCTCCGCGCGCAGTCGTGCATCGCTCAGCAACCGATTGCTGGCCTTCAACTCCGCCATGGCCTGGTTGAGCGCATCGGTGCGCTCGCGCACCTGTTCGGCGAGCACCACGGAATGCTGGAACGCGGCGTAGCTGTCGTCGCGGCGCGAGGCGCTGGATTCCACCCGTTCGATCAACGCCGCGTTGATGCTCCGCAGCTTGCGGTTCTCCTCCGCCAACGCCACCAGGCGCGCCTGTTGTTCAGCGGCACCCATTGCGACCCCGGCGGCCGATGGCGACTCCGGTGAAGGTCTGGTTGATGTGCATGCCATTGAACTGCTCTCCGTAGGAGTTGAAGCCGATGACGCGCTGCCGGCGCAGGATTTCTGATGTGAGCGCCACGGCGTCGGGGTCGTCCTCGATCTCCAGGCGGCGCAGGAAACAGTCGCAGCCAATGGTCAGCAAGGGTGGGCCGAGGCGCTCGCCAAGGCGCTGGAACAGCGATTCCAGGTTTGGCAGCAAGGGCCCGGTGCGCATGGCGGTGAGGACGATGCCGTTCTCCACCGCGCAGTAGAAGCTCAGGCTGTGGTCCGCGTTGACCCGCTGGATCGAGCGCACGTAGAACGAATCCCCCAGGCGAACCGCCAACGGATGCGCCGCGAACATACGCAGGTCCAAGGCATTCACCGAGACGCCGATCATCCGCGCGTAGACTTCCGCTGCCGGTTCGGCGTTGAGTTCGTAGACCCTGCGGCTGGCATTGTCGGCTCGGGTAACCACCAGTTTTTCAGCGCCGGGCAGGATGTGATGGGTGCTGAACACTTCGAAATCCAACGCCGTGTTGACCAGCACCACCACCGCGGCCCCGGCATGGAAGCGCCCTTCGTAATAAACGTGGGTGTGCTTGAGGTGATGGTCGTCGGCGGCGGAACCACCGAAATGGGGGATGCTGCCGAACGCCGCGCCGAGCGCCGCCAGCACCACCTCCTCGCGACTGGACAGACCGTCGAGCAGTGTCAGGGCAAAGCTGTGACCCTTGATCGGCGCCAGGGAATTGGCCCGGCAGTCCTGTACCAGCCGCTCCACCAATTGCTGGGCGTGGATCAGGCCGAAACGGTCCATTTCATCCACCAGGGCGCTGGCGATGGAAAAGCTGCGATGGTCGAAGCCCACTGCACTGACGCAGTTACGGCCGTAGCCCTGCGGCGTGATCTCCCCGGCGCTGGTACAGCCCACCAGGCGCACGCCGCCGAAGTACTGTTCCAGGGCCTGGCCCAGGGCCTGGAGGTCGTATTCCGCCGAGCAGAAGAACAGCACGAACCCCAGGTGCGGGTGGATGAGCTGGCGCGCGAGGTCCTGGGCAACGGCCTCTGCCTCGCTGGCCAGGGACATGGCGGTGACGACGCCCTCTGCCGGTTCCTCGAGCATCCTCGGTCTCACTCAATAAGCCTGCTATGGATGGGGAAATTCTACGGAGGGCTTGCGGGGCGCCCCATCCTTCTTGGGTACTGGGCGGGCTAGTTCGAAGGTAGCAACTCCATACCTGGCGAGCTCGCGGGATGGGGCCAGCGCCTGCGGGCAATGCAGTCGGTAGCCCGGATGAAATCCGGGGAAAGTCCAACCGCCGCTCCCGGATTTCATCCGGGCTACGATCTACGCATCCCTTGGCGAATGAGTTCGCCCCGACAAAAGCAATGCGTCCCGCCGAAAACAAAAAAGACGGGAGGACCAGCGTCTCTCCCGCCAAAACCGGAGCAATCTGGAACAGGACTTACCAGGTCAACACGGCACCTACGGCAACCGTGTCGGTGTCTTCGTTCTGGGCGTCGCCCTCGTGACCGTCGATCTCGAACTGGTTGTACTCGGCCACCAGCTTGAGGTTGTCGTTGATGTCATGGAACAGTGCGATACCGCGGGTTTCGTAGTCGGCACCCGTGTTGACCACGCCGTTGCCGTCATCCTTGGTCTTGCCATAGGAAAGCGCCAGGCGGTTCTTGCCGAAGCGGTAGGAGCCCTGCAACAGGTAGCCGTCGCTGTCCACCTCGCGCAGGGTCGGCTCGCCGGCGTTGTTGGTGAAGAAGGGGTTGATGCCCTTGGCCTGGAAGCCGGAGCCCACCAGGGTGAAGGCGCCCATCTTGGCCTGCACGCCATAGCCCAGGCCCTTGGAGGTCACGGAGTCGACGTTAGGGTCGGTGTTCTCCGAGGTCTGGTAGGCACCGTTGACCCAGGAATAGATCTGCGCGCCGCCCAGCTCAACCTCGTAAGTGATCTCCGATTCGAAGCGCGGATTCTCCTGGTAGGCCTTGCCGGTGGGGCTGTCGTCGTTGGTGTCCACCGGGTCCATGATGCCGACGGCGGCACGCAGGCCGTCGGTCTTCGGGCTGCGGTAGGTGATCTGCGAGGTCGGGAACGGATAGGGATAGCCGCTGCCAATATTGCCGAAGGACACGCCGCCGCCATCCACCAAGCCCAGCGTGTCGCTCACCTGACCGTAACCGGCGAGCAGTTCGTCGAGCAGGATGTTGGAACGCGCGAACAGGCCAAAATCCTTGCCCACCAGCACTTCACCCCATTCGCCGCCAGCGGTGCCGTAGAACTGGCGGACATCGATGGCGGTGGCGGTGCCGTTGGTTTCGCTGTCGTTGATGGTGACCCAGAAGGAAGAGCGGGCACCGAGCTTCAGATCGTCCACCTGCTTGCCCATGTTGAAACCGATCCAGTTGGGCAGAAAGCCCATCTTGACCCGCGACTGGCGGCGGTCGAACTGCTCGCCGTCACGATCCACTTCACTGTTGACGTAGAAGGCGTTGACGTAGCCGTCGGTGGAGAAGGTGGTCTGGTCCTTGTCATAAAGGACGATCTCGGCGGCAGCCTGCTGGGTGACCAGCGCTACCGCCGCCGCGAGGGCGAGGCGGGACTTACGGGCATGGGCGATTTTCTTGTTGTGCATGACGCTCTCCGCTGTGGGTGGACGACCGGGCAGGTCAGTCGTGTCGGAGGCGATTATCGAAACGCCATCAGGCCCGCCATACGCTGCAATGGCAGGGGTTCTGCGCTGCTTTGGCCGGGGCGCGGGAGCTGCATCGGTAAGGCTTAAGACCGTTCTGACCCAAGGTCTTGGGTCGGCGGGCTGACGCACAGGCACGAAAGGACGAAACCCTTTCGGGTTCGTCCTTCAGCCGGTGAATGGATGTGAAATCAGGCGCCGGGGTGCCAGTTCGCTTCGAAGGCTTCGGCGTTGGCGATGGCGCAACAGGACAGCCCGGAAACCAGGCGACTTTGTTGCTCCAGCAGAGAATCGAGCTGTAGCCCAGCCAGGGCGTGGCGTACCTGCGCCAGGTGGTCGACCGGATGGCGGGCCTGGTAATCGACCCAGCATTGGCGGGCATAGGCCGTGAAGTGCGTACCTTGCCCAAGCAATTTCTGGTCGAGCGCCCGGCCCCGCTCACGCAGTTGCACCCGATCCAGCTGCACGAGCCGGTCGTACTGGCGAACGAGAAACGCCTGGACGTGCTGGAAGAGCCCCGCCACCGACTCGCGCGGCGATTGCACCGCGAACAACAGGCCGCGGTGTCCACCCAGCTGGCGATAGCCGCAGGCCAGCGCGTAACCGAGCTGCAGCTCGCCGCGCAGGCGTTGATGAAAGGCCGGCTCAAGCAGGCTGGCCAGGAGTCGCACGGCAGCCTCGGACTCGGCGGTGACGGACTCGAGGGGATAGAACAGCAGGAGTGCGGCCTCGCCCTCTATCGGCAACCGATGCCAGATACGCCCGCCCTCCCCGACCCTCGGCTGGTGCGGGCTGAGCATTCCGGGTAGTTCCGCATCCAGGCCAACATCACCGATGCCCAGCCCTTGCCAGCGTGCCTGCCGCCAGAAGCGCGCCAGGGCATCCAGATAAAGGATTGAGGGCGCTTCCGCTCGGGGGCTTTCCAACAGCTCAGGCAGGCGTTGCAGCAATTGGCGAATGGGCAGTTCGCCTGCCTGACGGCACATGGCACTGCGCTGGAGGCGTGGCCCCTGGGCCAAGGCCCAACATGGTGGCGCCTGCAGAACGGGCAGCAGGTCGACGATGACCTGCCGCAAGGCCGTTGCATTGCCCAGCAGGTCGAGCGTCAGTCCGCCCTGCTCCGCCCGGAGCCGTCCCTCTACCCCGGCCAGGCCGGCAGCACCGAGGACGGGGCGCAATGCCCGCTGCAGGCCGCAGGCGAGGCCATGGGGCAGCCCGTTCTCGCCGGGATTCCAGCGCAGGAACAACGCGCCCTGCTCAGGAGCGCCGGGCAATCCTGGCAGCACAGGAACCAACGAGGCCTCCACCGGCGCTGTCACTCTGGAACGCCAATAGGGATTGGCCGGCGGAAGCCGCCAACTGGTGGTGGACCTTGCGCCGGGACGAACGCCGAGGCGCTCCAGGTGCAGGGGGAAGCCCGCCGAGGTCAGGTTGGGCGCCCGGTTGGATGCGCCGATTTGCAGATTGACCATACGCTCGGCCCGAAGCTGTTCCAGCAATGCGCAAACATCGGCCTGCTCGGGAAGTCCTGGAGCCAGCGCAGCGTCCAGCGGTTCCAGGGCCGAGGCCTTTTGTCGCAGGATTTCCAGCCGTTCTTCCCAGAGCCCCGGCCAGGGTGATGAGGCGCGAAGAAAGGCCAGCCAGCCCAGGACTTCCGCTTCAAGTTGCGCGCTGTCCGCCCCCTCGACCCAATCGAAGTCCATCAACAACACGCCCTGACCACCATGGGCATAGGGCAAGTGCAGTTGGACACCATCGCTCAATCCCAGGAAACCCAGGTGAGCCGACAGGCCGCCGGTGGACTCATCGGTCGCCAGGTTCTCAAGAAAGCTCACGGCCGCTTCCAGGCCCACCCCCTGCCGCTCCAGGGCGAACGCCAGCGACAACTTCCCGGGGGCGCCCGGCACGCCAAGCTGCAGCCGGCTCGCGCGCAGCGGCAACAACGGCGGCAAAGCGGGCTCAGGCAGTTCCTTTCCCACGCGCAACGGCTCGCCGTGGCGCCGTGCGAGTTCCAGTTGCCGGGCCAGAGGCAATGGCGCCACCAGCGTCAGGCACATGCGGCCGGGCTGATAGTGAGCCTGGTGGAACCGGTGCAGCGCCGGAATGAACGCCGGCGACTCCAGCCTCAGGCTGGATGCATTGCCTGCGTGGAAATCTGCCAGCGGATGACCAGGGGCCAAGGTCTGGGCCAGCGCGGCTTCACACAGAGTCTGCAGGTCCCGCGCACGGGCGCTGTACTCGGCCTGCAGGACTTCGCGCTCACGCCATAGGGCGTCCGTCTCCAGCAAAGGGTTCGCGAGCATGTCCAGGAGTCGCGCCAGGGCCTGCTCCAAGTGTGTCGCCGGCACCTCGCAGAAGAAGCGTGTGCTGCGTGCACGGGTGCTGGCGTTGACGCGCCCCCCCAAGCCCTGGACGAAGGGAATCAATCCCTCGTGAGTCGGGAATTCGCGGCTGCCGAGGAAGACCAGGTGTTCAAGAAAGTGCGCCATCCCCGGAAACTCGTCCGGCTCGTCGTGACTGCCACCGCGCACTTCCACCAGGGCCGCAGAAAGCGGCGTATCCGGCCGGTACAGGAGGCGCACGCGCAATCCGTTGGCTAGAAGCAGATCCAGTGGGCGTTGCTGCGCGGAAGACTCGATGAGGGCGGACATGGCAGGCCGGACAAGGCGGAGAACAGTGTTAGCTTCGAAGCCGACCCAAGACTCGACAATGCTGCTTTGGGAGTACTCCGACAGTCCTTGTGTACTGTTCTTTCGTTCAATAGCTAATTTCCTACAAACCAATAAGACATTGACCAGCATCTCTTAGGGGCGCGACTCCATCGTTGCGACACACATCACAAACCGATAATGGCGCAATGCCACATGGACTGATGGCCCTATCGGAGCACTCATGGACCAGATTCCCCAACAACAAGTACCGCAGAGCGAAATAGCCTTGCTGGCCAATATCCTGGCCCTCGCCACTCGCAACATGACCGCCATCACCACTCTGTTGGCACAGGTCACGGCAAACCTCGCCAACTCCACCGACACCAACCTGCAGAACGCCTCGGTCGGTTGGCTGGACCAGGTTACCGGCCTGGGCCATGACCTTGAATTGCAGTGGGACCTGATCCAGTCGCTGGACCGTTTCTGCCCCCTGCTCGCCCGTACCCCGCCCGCGCGGACGTCCCTGGTGACCGAAATCGATATCAGCCAGTTGCCCCTTAGTCACTGAGAGCTTGCATTCGGCGAGACGATCCGCTAGGGTCGCCGCCGTTAGTACCAAGTTGTAAGTCAATCCGGCCCTCCGATCCCTCGCTCTTTCGACTTCGAACGAGCCACACCAAAGGGACATGGCCACCCCCGCCGCCTAGAAGACAGTAGCTCCCGCCCCAGGGCGATGCAGTAAAGCTGTCATGAACGCACGGTAGATTGACCAGGACTGCCAGCCAGGCCAGACCCTTGCCCGGCGCAGCACCTGGCATCCCAAGTACCAGCTGCCAGAGCTTGATCCCGATCGGGGAACTTCATGCCGGCACCCTTGCTCCGATAAGGATCATTCGACCAGAGCCCGTTGCTCGGCGGATTCGGAGCTATTTGTCTGGCGGCCCGTTGGCCGCAAAACGAAGGAAGCAACTCGATGACCATCCATCATCAAGCCCAAGCTGCAATCAGCACCCTGACCAGCGCCTTTGCGCCGTTCACCTGCCACATCACCGCCGCTCGCAACGGCAACTTCAGCTTCACCGTCGTCAATGAATTCGGTGTAGCCCGTCACAGCGAGCGCCTGTACCCGGAGCACTACGGCAATGCCGGCCACCTCCAGCATGTGATTGACCGGGCGCAGAAAGCCCTGACCTGCTGATGAACCAGCGACAAACGAAGAGCCCCGCCCACGCGGGGCTTTTTCATGGGCAACCGAATTCCCCCTGCGGACCGCTGAACGAAACCGGTCTGTAGACGCACAGCAGCACCGACAGCCTGTTACCTCAGAGCGACAGACCGGGCATAATTCGCCCCTTCAAATCGCCAGCCCAGCGTTTCCATGCGAATTCACGTCACCTTCATCGACCGCGTCGGCATCACCCAGGAGGTCCTGGCCCTGCTCGGCGGCCGCAATCTCAACCTGGATGCGGTCGAGATGGTGCCGCCCAATGTCTATATCGACGCCCCTACCCTCAGCCCCGACGTGCTCGATGAGCTGCGCGAAGCGCTGCATGCAGTGCACGGCGTGAAGGAGGTGACGGTGGTGGACATCCTTCCCGGCCAACGTCGGCGCCTGCAACTGGACGCGCTGCTGGCCGCCATGACCGACCCGGTGCTGGCGGTGGATGGCGGCGGCCGCATCCTGTTGGCCAACCCGGCGCTGATCGCCCTCTATGGGGCAGAAGCAGAAGGCCAGCCCCTGGCACAGCTCTTCGGTGACGACCGCCTGCACAGCGCCTTGCTGGAACATGGGTTCCGGCTGCCCCTGCGGGAAATCACGCTCAAGGGCCAGGCACTGCTGCTGGATGCGGTACCCATTACCGAAGGGGATCACCTGGCGGGGGCGCTGCTGACCCTCTACCAGCCGAACCGTATCGGTGAGCGCCTTTCCGCCCTGCACCACGACCACGCGGCCGAGGGGTTCGATGCCCTGCTGGGCGACTCCGCCCCCATGGCCACCCTCAAGGCCCGCGCCCAGCGCGTGGCGTCCCTGGATGCACCACTGCTGATTCGCGGCGAGACCGGCACCGGCAAGGAGCTGGTGGCTCGCGCCTGCCATGCCGCCAGCACCCGCCGCAATCAGCCGTTCCTGGCGCTGAACTGCGCCGCGCTGCCGGAAAACCTGGCCGAGAGCGAACTGTTCGGCTATGCCCCCGGCGCCTTCACGGGCGCCCAGCGCGGCGGCAAGCCCGGCCTGCTGGAGCTCGCCCACCAGGGCACGGTGTTCCTCGACGAAATCGGCGAAATGTCGCCTTACTTGCAGGCCAAGCTGCTGCGCTTCCTCAGCGACGGCAGCTTCCGCCGGGTGGGCGGCGACCGCGAAATCAAGGTGGACGTGCGCATCCTCAGCGCCACCCACCGCAATCTGGAAAAGATGGTCAGCGAGGGGGCCTTCCGCGAGGACCTCTTCTACCGGCTCAACGTGCTCAACCTCGAAGTGCCGCCGCTGCGCGAGCGCGGCCAGGACATCCTGCTACTGGCGCGCTTCTTCATGCAGCACGCCTGCACCCAGATCCAGCGCCCCGCGTGCCGCCTCGCGCCCGGAACCTTCCAGGCGCTGCTGGGCAACCGCTGGCCCGGTAACGTGCGCCAACTGCAGAACGTCATATTCCGCGCCGCTGCCATCTGCGACAGCAGCCTGGTGGAAATCGGCGACCTGGACATTGCCGGCACCGCCGTCGCGCGGGAAAGCGATGGCGAAGTGAACAGCCTGGAAGAGGCCATGGAGAACTTCGAACGGGCACTGCTGGAGAAACTCTTCGTCACCTACCCCTCGACCCGTCAGTTGGCCGCCCGGCTGCAGACCTCCCACACCGCCATCGCCCATCGCCTGCGCAAGTACGGAATCCCAGGCAAAAGCTGATTTGCTTTCTAGATAAGCTGCCTATTAGTCTGAAACCAATAGCTTTCTTCAAAAACAGATCAGCCACATCCTGGAGGGGCGAATTCATTCGCCATGTCTGCCTTAGCTGTGCGAGAGATTGACTAACAGGCCAAGAGCCTTGTAGGAGCTGGCTTGCCAGCGAAACGGGGCCATTCGCTGGCAAGCCAGCTCCTACGGGCATAGTTGCGACCCTCAAGATAGGGCAGTCCTCATAGTTCCTGTAAAGCATCACATAATAATTTCAAGTTATTGTTTTTAGACATAAAAATAGGTTTTCATCGAAATATCGTAGCGAAATCGATACAGCGTAACGAATTCGCAACAACCTGCTGAAACCCCCGCCACGCCTGCACCTGCTGAAAATCCCCTATCAAGCCCCGCTCGCTCCGTAGCGATATCGCTACACAAAATCTCATCCAAATCATTCAATACAACCATCAAACCATTGATACACAAGGCTTTCAGCCTTCTGGCACTACCCTTGCTAAAGGCCGGGCAACAGCGCGCGGCAATGACCACGTGCGGGGCTAAGCGCCTGGCAGAAGAAACAGGCGCGTCATACGAGTTGAGGACCAAAAATGAGCGAATTGCGTTTCACCGCCGACCACGAATGGCTGCGCCTTGAAGAAGACGGTCGCGTCACCGTCGGCATTACCGAGTACGCGCAGGACGCCCTGGGCGATGTGGTCTTCGTTCAACTCCCGGAGCTGCAGGCTTATGCCAAGGGTGAAGAAGTCGCCGTGCTGGAATCGGTGAAGGCCGCCAGCAACATCGTCATGCCGCTCGACGGCGAGGTGGTTGAAGTGAACCAGTCGCTGGCAGACAGCCCCGAGCTGGTCAATGAAGAACCCCTGGGCAAAGGCTGGTTCTTCCGCATGCAGCTGGCCGACACCAGCATCCTCGACGGCCTCCTCGATCAGGCCGGTTACGAAAACCTGCTGAAAGCCAACGGCTGAGGAACGACCATGAGCCTCTCAACCCCTGCCCTCGGCACCACCAACGAATTCATCGCTCGCCACATCGGCCCGCGTGATGCCGATACCAAGGCCATGCTGCAGCTGCTTGGCTTTGATGACATCGAAGCCCTCACTGCCAGCGTCATCCCGGACAGCATCAAGGGCACCAGCGTGCTCGACCTGCCGGCCGGCCAGAGCGAGGCCGAAGCCCTCGCCGCCATCAAGGCCATCGCCTCCAGAAACCAGCTGTTCAAGAACTACATCGGCCAGGGCTACTACCCCTGCCACACCCCCAGCCCGATCCTGCGCAACCTGCTGGAAAACCCGGCCTGGTACACCGCCTACACCCCCTACCAGCCGGAAATCTCCCAGGGCCGCCTGGAAGCCCTGCTGAACTTCCAGACCCTGGTCAGCGACCTCTCCGGCCTGCCGGTGGCCAACGCCTCCCTGCTTGACGAAGGCACTGCCGCTGCCGAGGCCATGACCTTCTGCAAACGCCTGTCGAAGAACAAGGGCAGCAACACCTTCTTTGCCTCCAAGCACTGCCACCCGCAAACCCTCGACGTACTGATCACCCGTGCCGAGCCCCTGGGCATCGAAGTGGTGATCGGTGACGAGCGCGAGATCAGCGACGCCAGCGTCTACTTCGGCGCGCTCCTGCAGTACCCGGCCGCCAATGGCGACCTCTTCGACTACCGCGAGCTGGTGGAGCGTTTCCACGCCGCCAATGCCCTGGTGGCGGTCGCCGCCGACCTGCTGGCCCTGACCCTGCTCACCCCGCCCGGCGAGTTCGGTGCCGACGTCGCCCTGGGCAGCGCCC
>NZ_SSOK01000071.1:0-161602 GCF_029871195.1 Pseudomonas sp. BN415 | reverse complement strand
CATGGATGGCCCCTCTCGCCGTGCCCCTGGAGCAAGGATGGAGGGAGGGTAGTTTGGCGGAGCCAAACCCGGATGCAGGGGCAAGCCCTTTGGTTCCTTTCGGCGCTTGAGAAAGGGACTCGTCCGGGGGGACGAAACCAGAAGCATCCGCAAAACTCGGCAAGCAGCCTGGCTCAGGACGTTCTAGCAACACTTAACGCAGACATAGCCTTTTTATTCAGGAGCACCGGATACGCAGGAGGTGGCGGGCGGCGCTCCGCTGGAGCGAAGCGAGCCCCATCGCTGGCATAAGCCCGCCAACCGAATCTGCATGGACCTGAGCTAGCCTTGTATCAGGACACTGGCCAACGCGGCCGCGCCCCTGTACCGCTGCGGCAGCATTCCGGATAATACGCGGCCCTTTTTCAGCCCGGCGACGCCACGCCTTATGACCGACTTCATCTTTGCCCTGCTCGGTGCAGCGCTGGTCAACAACCTCATTCTCGGCCTGCCCCTGGGTGCCGACAGTCTGCGCCAGCCGCGCAGCCGGGCACTGGCCCTCGCTGGTGGTGCGCTGATCGCCCTTGCCACGCCGCTTGCCTGGCTGCTTGACCAGCTCATGCTGGCGCCGCTGGGCCTCGATTCGTTGCGACTGTTCCTCTTCCTGCCATTGGCGGCACCGCTCGCCTGGCTTTGCCTGCGCCTGCTCGCGCGCCTGCGCCCAGCGCTCTCCCAGGAAGGCCTCTGGCCCCTGCTGCTGGCCAACGGTGCGGCGCTGGGTGCCATGCTGATCGGCAGCGCTGGCAGCTTCAGCGCGGCCCTCGGCCTGGGCATTGGCGGTGGCCTGGGCTTCTGGCTGGTGTTGACCCTGTTCGACGACCTGCTCGGGCAAGTGGATGAATCCAGGGTGCCGGTCGCCTTTCGCGGCACACCCATGCTGCTGGTCTGCGCCGGCCTGATGGGCCTGGCCTTCCTCGGTTTCAACGGCATGGGGGCGCAATGAACCAGGTCAGCCTGATCCAGCGCATCGACGCCCTGCTACCGCAAACCCAATGTGGCAAGTGCGGCCACCCCGGCTGCAAGCCCTACGCCGAAGGCATCGCCCAGGGCGAAGCGATCAACAAGTGCCCACCCGGCGGCACCGCGACCATCATCGCGCTGGCTGACCTGCTCAGCGTTCAGCCGCTGCCCCTGGAGGCCCCCAATGGCCCGGTGCCGCCGCAGATCGCCTTCATCCGAGAGGCCGAATGCATCGGCTGCACCAAATGCATCCAGGCCTGCCCGGTGGACGCCATCGTCGGTGCCGCCAAGCAGATGCACACCGTGATCACCGATGAGTGCACCGGCTGCGAGCTTTGCGTCGTGCCCTGCCCGGTCGATTGCATCGATATCCTGCCACTGGCTGAACCGGCCGCCAGCGCCCAGCGCCATCGCGCCGACCAGTTCCGTCAGCGCTTCGAGTTCCGCAATACCCGTCTGGCCCGGGAAGAAGCACGCCGCCAGGCCGAACGCGAAGCCCGAGCGGCCCGCGCCGTGCAGGCCCAGCAAAGCACCGCCGCTGCTCCAACGGACGCGGTGCAGGCCGCCATCGAACGGGTGAAGGCGCAGAAAGCCACTACCCCAAGCCTGAGCGACCAGCAGAAGCGCCTGAAGATCGAAGCAGCCATGGCCCAGGTGGCATTGAAGAAGGCCGAGTCGCAGTACGAGGTCTATGGCACCTCCGACTTGCTGGACCAGGTCACCGAGTTGCGCGCCGCCAATGACCAGGCCCAGGCTGCCCTCAAAGCCGCCATGGACGCACCGACTCCACAGGTGGACGAAGCGGCCCTCAAGCAAGCGAAGATCGCCGCGGCCATGAGTCGGGCCCAACTGAGCAAGGCCGAAAAAGCCTTCGGTGAATCCCCCACAGCGGAACAGCAAGCCCAACTGGCCGAACTGCGCGGTGCCGTGGACCAGGCCCAGCAGCGCCTGGATGGCCTCCAGGGCACCCCTACCGCGTCTGCCGCCAGCGAAGGCGAGGCCCGTCTCAAGCAGGCCAAGATCGCCCTCGCCAACCGTCGCGCCGAACTGAAAAGCGCCGAGCTGCGCGGCGCCGATGCGGCCGAACTGGCGCCGTTGCGCCAGGCCCTGGCTGACGCCGAAGCGGCCCTGCATGCCGCCGAAGACGCCTCCGGCAAGCAGCCGCCCAACCTCCAGCGCATCGACAAGCGCCCGGTGGACCCGGCCGTGCGTGCCATGAAGACCGAACTGGCCTATGCCCGCGCCGACGTCAGCAAGCTGGAGCGCCAGGTCGAAGCCGATCCGGCGGCACTGGCCCAGGCCCGCGAGCGCCTGGCTGCGGCTGAACGGGCGCTCGCCGAACAGTCGCCGTCGCCATGACCACGCGCCCGGCCTTCGACCCGCGCCCCAGCATGCAGCTGGTGCTGGTCGCCTGCCTGCCGGGCCTGCTCGCACTGTTCTGGCAATACGGCTGGGGCAGTGTGCTGCAACTGCTGGTGGCTGTTTCCGTCGCTCTGGTGTGCGAGGTCCTGGTGCGCCGCCAACTGGGGCAGGCCGTCACTGCCGACGCTTCCCTGTTCAACCTGCCGCTGCTGGGTGAAGGCAGCGCACTGGTCAGCGCTACCCTGCTGGCCCTGGCCCTGCCGCCCTACTCGCCCTGGTGGCTGACCGCCAGCGCCTGCGCCTTCGCCCTGCTGTTCGGCAAAGCGCTGTTCGGCGGCTTCGGGCAAAACCCCTTCAACCCAGCCATGCTCGGCTACGCTCTGGTACTGGTGGCCTTCCCCGCCCACCTCAACCAGTGGCCCACACCCGGTCAGCACCCCGGCCTGGGTGAGTCCCTGCAACAGGTGCTGGGCCTTGGCGGCGGGCTGGTGGATGGCTGGAGCCAGGCCACCGCCCTGGATAGCCTCAAGCACAACGATCGCCTGACCATCGATGAACTGTTCGCCAGCCACTCCGCCTTCGGCGGCTTTGGCGGGCGCGGCGCGGAGTGGGTCAACCTGGCGTTCCTGCTGGGTGGCCTGTTCCTGCTGCAACGCAAGGTCATCCGCTGGCACGCCCCCGTCGGTTTGCTGGCGGGGCTCTTCATCGCCAGCCTGCTGTGCTGGAACGGTTCCGGCTCGGACTCCAATGGCTCGCCGCTGTTCCACCTGTTCAGCGGCGCCACCATGCTCGCCGCCTTCTTCATCGCCACCGAGCCGGTCTCCGGCGCTGGCAGCGACCGCGGCCGCCTGCTGTTCGGCGTCGGTGCCGGCCTGCTGGTCTATGTGATCCGCACCTGGGGCGGCTACGCAGACGGCATGGCCTTCGCCATCCTGCTGATGAACCTGCTAGTCCCCATCCTCGACCGCTACGCTCCGCGCTGCCAGGGAGCGCAGTCATGAACGGCCGCAGCCTGGCGCTCCTGCTCCTGCTGACCGTGACGGGCCTGGTCGTGTTGATCGCTACCGACCGGCTGCTGGCCGGCCGCATCGACGCCGAGCGCCAGGCCGCCGACGAGCGCGCCCTGCTCGATCTGCTGCCCCCCGGCAGCTATGACAACCATCCCCTTGCCCACCCCATCGCCCTGCCCGCCAGTGAGTTGCTGGGCATTCCAGCCCCCGCGCAAGCCTGGCTGGCCACCCGCGAAGGGACCCCGGTCGCGGTGTTGCTACCGGCCACCGCCAAGGGCTACGAAGGACCGATCCGCCTCTTGCTGGCCATCCGCCCGGACGGCCGCCTGCTGGCCACCAAGGTACTCGGCCACCGCGAAACGCCGGGCATTGGTGACCGCATCGAGCCATCCCGCAGTGCCTGGTTGCAGGTGTTCACCGACGCCTCGCTCGCCAACCATCCGGAAGCGGAATGGCGAGTGAAGGCCGACAAGGGGCAGTTCGACCAGGTCGCCGGTGCCACCATCACCTCCCGCGCGGTGGTCAGCGCCACCCAGCACGCCTTGCAGTTCTTCGACGGCCATCGTCCGTTGCTGCTCGGAGGCAAGTTGCCATGAAAGCCAGCCACATTGGCCTGATGGGCGTTGCCCTGCTGGTGGGTGCCACCGACCTGTTGATCAAGGGTGTTGGCCTGGCACTCGCCAGCCTGCCCATGTTGCTGCTCTTCGGCCTGGCGCTACCGACGTTGCGGCGGCAGCTGGGCGGTGCCGCTTACTGGCTCGGCGCCCTCCTGCTGGCCGCCCTGCTGGCCAGCCTGGCCAACCTGTTGCTGCAAGCCGGCGCCTATGAACTGCACCGCGCCCTCGGCCCTTACGTCTACCTGTTGGTACTGCCCTGCCTGCAGCTTGCGGCAAAAGAATCCACAGGCGCCCTCGACGGCCTGCGCATCGGGCTGGCGTTCAGCCTGCTCGCCCTGTTGCTGGGCACGCTGCGGGAAATCCTGGGCCACGCCAGCCTGTTCGCCCACTTCGACTGGCTGCTGGGCCCCACCGCCCTGGGCTGGCGCCTGCAGTTCGGCGCCGATGGCATTCCCCTGTTCGCCCTCGCGCCCGGAGCCTTTATCCTGCTCGGTACGCTACTGGCACTGTCGCGCCGCCTGACCAACCGGACCGCTGATTCCTGATGAACGCCGCAAAACGCTACGAAATCTTCCGCCGCCTTCACGACGACGACCCCAACCCCACCACCGAGCTGGCCTACAGCACGCCCTTCGAGCTACTGATCGCGGTCATCCTCTCCGCCCAGGCCACCGATGTCGGCGTGAACAAGGCCACGGCCAAGCTCTACCCGGTGGCCAACACCCCGGAAGCCATCCATGCCCTGGGTGTCGAAGGCCTGTCCGAGTACATCAAGACCATTGGCCTCTACAACAGCAAGGCGAAGAACGTCATCGAAACCTGCCGCATCCTCATCGAGAAGCACGGCAGCGTCGTCCCGGACAACCGCGAAGACCTCGAAGCCCTGCCCGGCGTCGGCCGCAAGACAGCCAACGTGGTGCTCAACACGGCCTTCCGCCAGCCAACCATGGCGGTGGATACGCACATCTTCCGGGTCAGCAACCGCACCGGCATCGCCCCCGGCAAGAACGTGCTGGAGGTGGAGAAGAAACTGGTGAAATTCGTTCCAAAAGAATTCCTGCTGGACGCCCACCACTGGCTGATCCTGCACGGGCGCTATGTGTGCGTGGCCCGCAAACCCCGCTGTGGCGCGTGTCGCATCGAAGATCTGTGCGAGTACAAGGCGAAGACCTCTGACGATTGAAAACCTATTGATTCACTCAAGTATCCGATTGAAAAAATCTTTTTTACCGGCCTCTGCTTTGCGTTTATAAGGTGCGCCAATAGCGCCCCGCTTTGTGGAGTGACCTTATGAGCACAGCCAAAGACGATATCGAGCTCGAAGAAGATTTCGTTTCCGAGGATGCCGAAGACTCGGAAACCCCGGCAGAAACCGCGAAAACCAACCTGACCAAGCGCCGCATCATCGATAACTACCTCGAAGAACGACGTTTGCAGAAGCAACTATCCGATTACGACTTCGACCTGTAATCGGCTACCTCCAAAGCCCCGCCGACGCGGGGCTTTTTGTTTGTACGCACAGGCATCTTTGTAGGGGCGAATTCATTCGCCAAGGGGCGCGCAGCGGCCCCAGGTATCCGGAGTGTCAGACCTTCGGCCTGCTGGACGATTGAAATCCCCCCACAAACAGCGGACAAAAAGAAGCCGGCGCGAGGCCGGCTATATAAGGACGCACAACAAATCGATCAGCGCAGCTTTTCCAGCATCTGGTAGTACCACATGCCTACCGCCAGCATATGGTTGCCCAGGCGCTCGCTCAGCGGCACGCGGATGTGCTGGCACTGGGCGAAGGTGTCGAACTTCTCCAGGCTGCCGCTCATGGCGTTGGCCATGACCTCGCCCATGATGTGGGTGGTCGCCACGCCGTGGCCGGAGTAACCCTGGCAGTACCAGACGTTCTTCGACAGTTTGCCGAGCTGCGGGATGCGGTTGATCACGATGCCCATGGCGCAGCTCCACTTGAAGTCGATCTCCACGCCCTTGAGTTTCGGGAAGGTGCGCTCGATGCAGGGCCGCAGCTCCGCCTCGATGTCACGGGAGTCGCGCCCTGAATAGTTGGCACCGCCGCCGAACAGCAGACGGCCATCGCCGGTCATGCGGTAGTAATCGAGCACGAAGCGGCAGTCGTAGACGGCCAGGTCCTGCGGGTTGAGTTCTTTCGCCAGGTCGCCCAGGGGCTTGGTGGTGACGATGCCGCCCATGGCCGGGAAGATCATGCCCTTGAGCTTCTTGCGCTCCAGCTTGTGGTAGACGTCGCCGGCCAGCAGCACCTGCTGGGCATTGATCCGACCGCGACTGGTGATCACCGCCGGGCGATCGCCGTGGATGATGTCCTGCACCTCGGAGTGTTCGAAGATCAGCGCCCCCAGGCTGGCGGCGGCCTTGGCCTCGCCAATGCACAGGTTGAGCGGGTGCAGGTGCATGTTGCGGGTGTTCTTGATGGCGCCGACATAGAGGTCGGAATCCAGGTGCTCGCGCACGCCGGCGGCGTCCAGCAGGGTGACGTCGTCGCCCATGCCACGGCGCACCGCTTCTTCGTAGGAGGCCTTCAGTTCGGCCATGTGTGAAGGTTTCATCGCCGCGTGCAGGTGGCCGTGCTTGAGGTCGCACTGAATGCCGTACTTGGCCACGCGGTTCTTGATGATCTCGTGGCCGCGCCAGCGCAGGTACCAGATGAAGTCGTCCACATCCTTGCCGAGGAAGCCGCTCATCTGTTTACGCATGGCCGCGTCGCCCGACAGGCTGCCGGTGACCTGGCCGCCGTTGCGGCCGGTGGCGCCCCAACCGATCTTGTGGGTTTCCACCAGGGCCACCTTGTAGCCGCGCTCGGCCATCTCCACTGCGGTGGCAACCCCGGTGAAGCCACCGCCGATGATGGCGACGTCAACGTTCACCTCCCCTTCGAGTGTGGGATAGGCAGTCTCCTCGTTGAGGCTCGCGGAGTAATAGGAAGGCGCGCGCTCGGCGGCAGGCAGCGGGTGTTTGATTGCAGCGGTCATGGTAGATCCTTTGGAAAAATGTCCGGGGCCGTCAGGGCAGGCCCTTGGCCTGCTTGGCGAATGAATTCGCCTACAGGAACGGCGTCGGATCGATACGTGATATCCGGTTCAAGCCTGGTTCAGGTACCAGCGCCAGTCCTGCTCGCCGACTTCCGACATGAACTGGCGGTATTCGGCGCGTTTCACCGCCAGGTAGACGCCGAGGAAGGCGGTACCAAAGGCATCGCGGGCCCAGCTGGATTGCTCCAGGGCGCGCAGCGAGGTGAGCCAGTCAGTGGGCAGCAGGTCCTTGGCCTGGGCGTAGCCATTGCCCTCTACCGGGTTACCCGGATCGAGGTTCTCGCGAATGCCGCGGTGGATACCGGCGAGGATGGCGGCCGCCGCCAGATAGGGGTTGGCGTCGGCGCCGCAGATGCGGTGTTCGATATGCCGGCTGTTGGCCGGACCACCGGGAACGCGCAGGCTCACGGTGCGGTTATCCACACCCCAGGTCGGCGCCAGCGGTGCATAGCTGTTGGCCTGGAAGCGGCGATAGGAGTTGGCGTTGGGGCAGAACAGCAGCAACGAATCCAGCAGGCTCTTGAGCATGCCGGCCACCGACTGGCGCAATAGCGGGGTGCCGGCCGGGTCTTCGCTGGCGAACAGGTTGCGCCCTTCGGCATCGGCCAGGCTCACGTGCATGTGCATGCCGGTGCCGGCGATCTCGGAGAAAGGCTTGGCCATGAAGCAAGCCTGCATGCCGTGGGCATGGGCCACGCCCTTGACCAGGCGCTTGTAGCGCACGGCCTGATCCATGGCTTCCAGGGCATCGCCGTGCTCCAGGGTGATTTCCACCTGCCCAGGGGCGTACTCGGAGATCGCGGTGCGCGCCGGAATGCCCTGGGCCTTGCAGGCGGCGTAGAGGTCAGCCAGGAAGGGTTCGATCTGTTCCAGCTCACGCAAGCCGTATACCTGGGTACCGCGCGGGCGGTGGCCATCGGCATCCAGCGCCGGCTGCGGGCGACCGTCGGCATCGCGTTTCTGGTCCAGCAGATAGAACTCCAGTTCGCAGGCCATGACCGGGTAGAAGCCGTCGGCCTTGAGACGATCGATCACTTCCACCAGCACCTGGCGCGGATCAGCGATGGCCGCGGGCATGCCCTCCTGCGGATGCATGCAGACCTGCAGGGCGGCGGTGGGCATCTTGCGCCACGGCAGACGCACCAGGCTGCCCGCCAGCGGGTAAGCGCGGCAGTCGATGTCGCCCACCTCCCAGACCAGACCGGAATTCTCCACATCCTCGCCGTGCAGGGTCAGGCCGAGGATGGTGCTCGGCAACGGACGGCCAGTTTCGTACACCGCCAGCAGCTCGTCGCGGTGCAGCAACTTGCCGCGCGGCACGCCATTGGCGTCGAGAATGAAAAGTTCGAAGGCATCGATATCCGGGTTCTGCTCGAGGAAATCCCGGGCTTCCTGCACGCTGGCAAAATTCATGGCGCTCTCTTTAGTGCCCGTGGGCACGCACTCTGCCCTTGTCGCTTGGATCAAGGGACGACTTTCTCGTACTGGGTGAGGTTGGCCGCGACGCTGGCGGCCTTGAGTCAGGCGAGTGCGCTATCCGGTGGACGGGCGTGGCGGCAATGCCAGAGCGCCCAGAAGGCAAGGTCGAGCGGCAGGGAGATGAGGAGATTGACGGCCCACTTGCGGGAGAACAGGACCGAGGGAGCGACTCCAGGGGCACGGCGGGCGGCGCGGACCTGACCGAGGGTCAGAGCGCGGAGCGGCGATGTGTGCGGAGCCGGACAACCCATGAGGAAGCATCGTGTTATTGGAATGGGTCGCAGGCTCGCACGGCACCAAGGGTCAATAAAATTCAGGTTTTCCTATCTTTGGTTAATCAACGACTAAACATTAAGCCTGTCTGAGGGATATCCCATGCCGTAGGGTGGATGGCGCTTTAGCATCCACCAGCGGCACTCTGCGGGGCTTCGAATGGTGGACCGGTGAAGCGTGGTCCACCCTACGGCACACAAGTTCTGCCTAGCGCAGTTTCAGAGGGTCCACCAGCCCCGCCACCACCGCCATGCCCACCAGGTCCGGCAGGCGCTCGGCCTGCATGCGCTTCATCACCCGGGCTCGATAGAGGTCGACCGTCTTCACGCTGATATCCAGCTGCTCGGCAATCTCGCGATTGGTGTACCCCTGCACCAGCGGCAACAGCACATCGCGCTCGCGGGGCGTTAGGCTGCCGAGGCGCTCCTGCAACTGGCCCTGGCCGCCGCTGCCGGTGCGGCGCTGGTCGCAGCTGCCGAGGGCCTGTTGCACGCTGTCCAGCAGCAACTGTTCGTTGTAGGGCTTCTCGATGAAGTCGCGGGCGCCGGCCTTGAAGGCGCGCACGACGATGGGCACATCAGCGTGGCCGCTGACGAAGATGATCGGCAGCTCGAGGCCGCGGCTGCGCATTTCTTCCTGCACATTGAGGCCGCCCATGCCGGGCATACGCACATCCAGCAAGACACAGGCGTCCAGGCTGGCATCGCAGGCATCGAGGAAAGCCCGGCCGCTGGTGAACGGCAGCGCCTTGAGGCCTACCGACTCCAGCAACCAGACGGTGGAGTCGAGCATGCCCTGGTCGTCATCCACCACGTAGACCACCTGTTCGCCAGCGTTGGACATCAATCCCTCTCCTTTCCTGTTCTTGTTATTGCAGGGGCAGGCGGCAGCGCATCAGTAACCCGCCCTCCTCGCCTGGCATCCCGTCGAGTGAACCCCCGAACCCTTCGATGATGCTGCGACTCATCGACAACCCCAGGCCCAGACCGTCCGGCTTGCTGGTGTAAAACGGGGTGAAGATACGCGACAGCGCCTCGTCATCGAGGCCGGGCCCCTGGTCACGAACCTCGATGGCCAGGTGGCCGTTGCCCGCGTGCGCGGCCAGGCGAATCACCGAACCCTGGCCCGGATGGGCTTCGCGGTTGGCGTCGATGGCGTTGCGCAGCAGATTGAGCAGCACCTGCTCCAACAGCACGCGGTCGGCGTAGACCGGCGGCAGATTGTCCGGTAATTGCTCCTCGATCGCCACCTGGCTGGCGCTGGCTTCCCAGGCACAGAGGCGCACCGCCTCGTGGGCGACTTCCGCCAGGTCCAGCGCCTGCATCTTGCGCTGGCCCTTGCGCAGGAAGGCACGCAGCCGCTTGATCACTTCCGAGGCGTGGTTGGCGTGTTCCGTGATGCGCTCCAGGCCTTGGGCCACTCGCTCTGCCGCCTTCGGGTTGGAGCCCAGCGACTGTAGGTAGCGCTGGCTGGCGCTGGCGTAGTTGACCACCGCCGCCAGGGGCTGGTTGATCTCGTGGGCGATGCCGGAGGCCAGCTCGCCCAACGTCACCAGGCGCGCGGTGTGCGCCAGTTCGTCCTGGTGTCGGCGCTGCTGGGCCTCGCGCAGTTCGCGTTCGGTCATGTCGCGGGCGACCAGCGAGTAGTAGCGTTCGCCACCCGCGCTGGAATGGGCCAGCAACACCATGGACACCGGCACCGAGGCGCCGCCGCCCGGTGGCAGCAGCCGCGAATCGAGGCTCCACACGCCCTTGCGCTCGGCGATGCTCCAGCCCTCGCGGTGCAGACGCGCCAAGTCGTCAGCGGCAATGACCTCGGCCAGCGCCGGCATGGGCTGCTTGCCTCCCAAGCCAAGGGCACGACGTGCCGCCGGGTTGAGGTAGGTGATGTGCCCGTCCGGATCGACGAAAAGCACCGGGTCGGTATTGGCTTCCACCACCTCGGCCAAACGCCGCTTGTTCTCCTCGGCCTGCACCCGCGCAGTGATATCGCGGGATACGCTCACCACCTCCACCACGGCTCCGGTGTACGTCTCGCGGATGGCACGGCTGGCGGTTTCGAACCAAAGGTAGTGCCCCGCGCGATGGCGGATGCGGTAGGTCATGGTGTGGTAGCCGTCCTGCTCCAGTGCGTCGCGGGCGCGTTGCACCAGTTGGGCGAGTTCCTGGGGATGGAACAGGCACTGGGCGAGTTGCCCGCGCAGCTCTTCCGGCCAGTAGCCAAGCAGTGTCCAGGAGGCCGGTGAAGCATCGAGAAAGCGGCCTTCAGGTGTGTGACGGGAAATCAGGTCGGTGGTGTTCTCGGTGATCAGCCGGTACAGCCGCCGTGCTCGCGCCGCCTCACGCTCGGTGAGAATCTGCGCGGTCGCCTCACGGCAACGCGCCAGCACGCGCCGTTCCTGTGGGTCAGGGATATAGGTCCAGATCAGCATGCGCTCGCCACACTGGGCCTCCACGCCTTCGATGGCGCGTGTCTGGGCGAGGCAGGCGCGCACCAGCGAGGCGTGGTTCACCGGCAGGAAGCGCAGCACCTCGACCAGGGGCATTTCCCCGAGCATCGCCAGCAGCGCGGCATTCAACTCCAATGGCCGGGCCTCGGCGTCCACCAGCAGGCTCGGCTGCGGATCATGACCGAGCAGTGGCGACGCACGTAGCAAGCCACTGGCGCTGCCGAGCAGGGTCGTGAGCAGTTCATGGACCCAGCCCAGCCAATCCAGGCTCACCCCCTCGCGCACCTCCACCAGCAGCAGCCCCTGTTGCCCGCTTTCCAGCGCGAGGTCAAAGGCCTGGCCGTGGCTGATGGCGGCGCGACGCAAGCGCCCGGCCAGCCAACAGTCGAGCTGACGCAACTGGTCCACCCCCAGCCGACCCACTTCCGCCAGGCGTGCGGCAAGGACTTCGTCGCTGGCCTGCAGCGGGTCGCCCTGCCCCGGCGGTAGCTGCTGGCCGCTGCCTTCATGGCTGTAGATACGCGCACCGGGCAGCCAGCTCAGGTAGTAGGCCTGGCGCACCTCGGGACAACCCCGCAGCGCCCGGCACAGGGCATCGACGCGGGCGGCCAGGGAAACGCCCTCGCGCTGCAGGCGCAGCCAGGTGTGAAGTCGAACCGGAGTCTGGGTCATGGCGAGTCCAGCGGCTGGGGGTGGGCAAGGATAGCGTGGCTAACGTGGGGCCGAAATGTTCGCGGAGGTGCGCCAAATCGCTGTAGGAGCCAGCTGGCTGGCGAATTGACCGCCCCATGTGAATCAGGGCCTGACCTCTCGCCCCGGGGCATTCGCGAGCACGCTCGTTCCTACATCCTCAGAATATAGTAGTTTTACTATACGACTCTAGAACTACTTCCATATGAATCCGGTATTGGTATATAAATCACCCCAGAAATCTACCGGCCACGCCCCGATGAGCCGGTGAAGAAGAGCTAATAATCAGCCGCCGGGTATCCAGCATGTCGATCTACGATCAGGGCCTCGCCCCCGCCGCCGTCAACCACATCGCCCTCTCTCCCCTCAGCTTTATCGAGCGAACTGCCGCCGTTTATCCCCACTACCCCGCCGTCATCCACGGTTCCATCCGCCGCAACTGGGCCGAAACTTACGCGCGCTGCCGGCGCCTGGCCTCGGCCCTGGCCGGTCGTGGCATCGGTAAGGGCGACACGGTGGCGGTGATGTTGCCGAACATTCCGCAGATGCTGGAGGCGCACTTCGGCGTGCCGATGATCGGCGCGGTGCTGAATACCTTGAACGTGCGCCTCGATGCCGAAGCCATCGCCTTCATGCTGCAGCATGGCGAAGCCAGGGTGCTGATCACCGACCGTGAATTCCATGAGGTGATCCACGCTGCCATCGGCATGCTCGACCACCCGCCACTGGTGATCGACGTCGACGACCCGGAATACGGCGAAGGACAGGCGGCGAGCGACCTCGACTATGAAGCGCTGCTGGCCGAAGGCGACCCGGACTTCGCCTGGCAGTGGCCGGCGGACGAGTGGCAGGCCATTTCCCTGAACTACACCTCCGGCACCACGGGCAATCCCAAGGGCGTGGTCTATCACCATCGCGGTGCCTACCTGAACGCCCTGGGCAACCAGATGACCTGGAACATGGGTAACCACCCGGTCTACCTCTGGACCCTGCCGATGTTCCACTGCAATGGCTGGTGCTATCCCTGGACGGTCACGGCCCTGGCCGGCGTACATGTGTTCCTGCGCCGGGTGGACCCGCAGAAGATCCTCACCCTGATCCGCGAGCACCAGGTCAGCCACCTGTGCGGCGCACCCATCGTGCTCAACGCCCTGGTGAACATGCCCGAATCAGCCAAGGCCGCCATCGACCACCCGGTAAACGCGATGGTCGCAGGTGCAGCTCCGCCGGCCAAGGTGATCGGCGCAGTGGAAGAGATGGGCATCCGCGTCACCCATGTCTACGGCCTGACCGAGGTCTATGGCCCGGTTACCGTGTGCGCCTGGCATGACGAATGGGACGAACTGCCCCTGGAGGAACGCGCCCGCATCAAATCCCGCCAGGGCGTGCGCTACCCCACCCTTGAAGGGGTCATGGTGGCGGACCCGAAGACCCTGGAGCCGGTCCCCCTGGACGGCCAGACCATCGGCGAGATCTTCATGCGCGGCAACACCGTGATGAAGGGCTACCTGAAGAACCCCAGTGCCACCAGCGAAGCCTTCGAGGGCGGCTGGTTCCACACCGGCGACCTGGCCGTGTGGCACCCGGACGGCTACGTGGAAATCCGCGACCGGCTGAAGGACATCATCATCTCCGGCGGCGAGAACATCTCTACCATCGAGCTTGAGGGCGTGCTCTATCGCCACCCGGCGGTACTGGAAGCCGCCGTGGTGGCGCGCCCGGACGAGAAGTGGGGCGAAACCCCCTGCGCCTTCATCACCCTCAAGGCCGACCAGCAGGAGACCCGCGAGGCGGAGATCATCGCCTTCTGCCGCGAGCACCTGGCGGGCTTCAAGGTACCCAAGACCGTGGTCTTCACCCAGTTGCCGAAGACCTCCACCGGCAAGATCCAGAAATACGTCCTGCGCGACATGGCGAAGAACCTCTAAGAGCCGGACTGAGCAAACAGGCCGGCAGCCCCATGGCTGCCGGGATAGGCCGCTGCATGCCCGAAAAAGCTGTGGCGGCTGGCAACAGGCATCGACAACAACAACAAGCGGAGCCGTCATGAGTACCCAGAACCCAGCCCTCACCCAAAGCTTCGACCGTATCCGGTCCAACCCCAAGTTCCAGAACCTGGCACGCCAGCGAGCCGTACTCGCCTGGTCCCTCAGCGCCATCGTGCTGGGGGTCTACTACCTGTTCATCATGCTGGTGGCCTTCGTGCCCGGCTGGCTGCACCTGCCGCTCTACGACGGCAGCAACCTCAGCCGCGGCATCCCGGTGGGCGCCGCCATCATCGTCCTTTCCTGGCTGCTGACCGCCTGGTACGTGCGCAGCGCCAACACCCGCTTCGACAGCCTCAGCGCGGAAATCATCAAGGAGGCCCAGGCATGAAAGCCCTACTCAGTCTGCTCGCCCTGGCGCCCCTGACCAGCTTCGCCGCGCCCCTGGTGGCGGAGAAACAGGCGCTCAATCTCAACGCCATCGGCATGTTCTTCGTGTTCGTCCTCGGCACCCTGGCGATCACCTGGTGGGCCGCCCGGCGCACCCGCTCCACCGCCGACTTCTACACCGCCGGTGGCGGTATCTCCGGCTTCCAGAACGGCCTGGCAATCGCCGGCGACTACATGTCGGCAGCCACCCTGCTGGGCCTCACCAGCCTGGTATTCACCAAGGGCTACGACGGTTTCGTCTACATCATCGGCTTCTTCGTCGGCTGGCCGGTCATCACCTTCCTGATGGCTGAGCGCCTGCGCAACCTGGGGCGCTACACCTTCGCCGATATCGTGTCCTACCGCCTGGACCAGACCCGCGTGCGCAGCTTCGCCGCCATCGGCTCGCTGACCGTGGTGTGCTGCTACCTGATCGTGCAGATGGTCGGCGCCGGCCAACTGATCAAGTTGCTGTTCGGCCTCGACTACCAGATGGCCGTAGTGGTGGTTGGCCTGCTGATGCTGGTCTACGTGATTTTCGGCGGCATGATCGCCACCACCTGGGTACAGATCGTCAAGGCCGTCCTGCTGCTGGCCGGCGGTACCACGCTGGTACTGATGGCCATGAGCGAGTTCGGCTTCAGCTTCGAGAACCTCGCCGGCCGCGCCGTGGAAGCTCACGCCATCGGCAACGGCATCATGGGCCCCGGCTCCATGCTGGCAGATCCGATCAACGCCGTGTCGTTGTCCCTTGGCCTGGTGTTCGGCATCGCCGGCCTGCCGCATATCCTGATGCGCTTCTTCACCGTGCCCAACGCCAGGGAAGCGCGCCGTTCGGTGCTGTTCGCCACCGGCTTCATCGGCTTCTTCTTCCTGGTGGTCTGCGTGCTCGGCTACACCGCCATCGTCATCGTCGGCACCGATCCGCAGTACTTCGTCGACGGCAAGCTGGGCGGCACCCTGGTCGGCGGCGGCAACATGGTCGCCATGCACCTGGCCCAGGCGGTGGGTGGCAACCTATTCCTCGGTTTCCTCTCCGCCGTAGCCTTTGCCACCATCCTCGCCGTGGTCGCGGGCCTCGCCCTGGCCGGTGCCTCGGCCATCTCCCACGACCTCTACGCCACCGTGCTGAAAAAAGGCCGCGCCAGCGAGCGCGACGAGATGCGTGTCAGCCGCATCGCCACCGTTTGCCTCGGCCTGGTCGCCATCGGCCTGGGCCTGCTGTTCGAGCAGATGAACATCGCCTTCCTGGTGGGCCTGACCTTCGGCGTCGCCGCCTCGGCCAACTTCCCGGTACTGATCATGGCCATGTACTGGAGGGGCCTGACTACCCGTGGTGCGCTCTGGGGCGGTTTCATCGGCCTGGCCTCGGCGCTGGTGCTGGTGATCCTCTCCCCTGCGGTGTGGGTGACCGTGCTGGGTCACGCCAAGGCGATCTTCCCCTACGACCACCCGGCGCTGTTCTCCATGCCGCTGGCCTTCCTGGTGATAGTCGTCGTCTCCAACCTCGACCGCAGCGCCCGCGCCAACCGCGAACGGGCCGCCTACGACGACCAGTTCGTGCGTGCCCAGACCGGCCTGGGGGCGGCAGCGGCCAGCAGCCATTGACCGATGGGGCACGGCCTGCCGCCGTGCCCTCCCCGCTTCGAACTGGCTGAACGATCCCGCCTGTTGAGCCGTGGCGCGGTCTCGGCTCCTTTGGGCCGCGCCCTTTTTATTCCCCCTGTACCCCGACAACAAAAACAAGAGGACTCACCATGCATCGCAACACCCTCACCACCGGCCTGTTGCTGGCCGGCGGCGCCCTCGGCATGTCCACGCCCGCCCTGGCGGACTTCGTCAAGGACAGCAAGGCCAGCCTGGAGCTGCGCAACTTCTACTTCAACCGCGACTTCCGCCAACACGCCGCGCCCCAGGCCAAGGCCGAGGAATGGGCCCAGGGCTTCCTGCTGCGTTATGAATCGGGCTTCACCGAAGGTCAGATCGGCGTCGGCCTGGACACCATCGGCCTGCTCGGCGTGAAACTGGACTCCAGCCCCGACCGTGCCGGCTCCGGCCTGCTCAAGCGCGACCGCGAAGCGCCCAAGCGCGCCCAGGACGAATACGGCGAACTGGGCCTGACCGCCAAGCTGCGCGCCTCGAAGAGCACCCTCAAGCTCGGCACGCTGATGCCCAAAGTCCCCGTGCTGCTGGCCAACGACTCGCGCCTGTTGCCGCAAACCTTCGAAGGCGGCCAGCTCAACTCCCTGGAGATCGACGGTCTGACCTTCGATGCCGGGCACCTGCGCCAGGTCAACCAGCGCGACTCCTCCGACTACGAGGACATGAGCATCACCACCGTCGGGGCGAAGAACGTCCGCGCCCGCCAGGCCACCAGCGACGCCTTCGACTTCGCCAACCTCAGCTACAAGTGGAACGACACCCTCAGCACCGGCTATGGCTTCGGCCGCCTGGAAGACTTCTACCGCCAACACATGCTGACGCTGAACCACCTGCTGCCGCTGGGCGAAGGCCAGACGCTGAAGAGTGACTTGCGCTTCGCCCGCTCCACCGACGAAGGTAGCAGCAATGTGGATAACAAGGCCTTTGGCGCCATGTTCACCTATGGCATCGGCGGCCACGCCCTGGGCCTGGGCTACCAGCGCATGAGTGGCGACACCGGCTTCGCCTACGTCAACGGCAGCGACGCCTACCTGGTGAACTTCGTACAGATCAGCGACTTCGCCAACCGCGAGGAACGCTCCTGGCAGGCGCGCTACGACTACAACTTCGCCGCCGTCGGAATTCCCGGCCTGACCTTCATGACCCGCTACCTCTCGGGCGACGACGTCGAGCTGGGAGCCGGCCGCGAGGACGGCAAGGAATGGGAGCGCGACACCGACATCGCCTACGTGGTGCAGAGCGGGCCGCTGAAGAACCTCGGGCTGAAGTGGCGCAACGCGACCGTGCGCTCCACCAACTTCGGCAGCGACCTCGACGAGAACCGCCTGATCCTCAGCTACACGCTGCCGCTTTGGTAGCAAGGGCCCAGCCCCGCATTTCGGAGATACCCAGCGCCGATCCATCCGGGAGGGGCAGCGCGTAGCCCGGATGGACTCCGGGATCGGTGTTGGACATTTCCCCGAATCGCCAGATACGCCCAGCTTTGTAGCGCTTGGGCGCCTGCCCCTTGAACTGAGAGATCACCTCGCCCTCGGTCACGTAGGCGAACACCGACCCCGAATGGCTATCGGGAGAGGCGGCGCAATAGTCCAGGCGTGGAGTCATCAAGGCATCCTCGTGGGGGAAGGGATACCTCAAAACCAATGCCGGCGGGGCTTGCGACCTACGGCCAACTGGCGTGATCACAGGGTGGCCAATCCGCTGAAACGACCGAGGAAAGGCTGCGACTGTAAGGGCGAATTCATTCGCCCTTACAAGGAAATCGGCACTGGGTGACCGCGAACGAATTCGCCCACAAGGACCAGCGATCAAGCCTTCAGCTTGTGGGTCCAGTCCAGCAGGCTGCGCCACAGGCAGATGCCCACGAAGTAGGCCGAGGACAGCCACCAGATGCCCAGAACCAGCGACTTGTAGAAGGGATGCTGAAGGATCAGGAACATGCTGCTGATCATCCACACGAAGGTGACCACGATGTTGAGCGGCATCAGCTTGCGCACGCGGAACGGGTGCAGGAACTTCAATTTGGTCAGCGTCAGGGCCGCAAGGAAGCAGATCAGCAACAGGCTGACCACGGGCAGCGGATCGATGATCCAGATGTACAGCGCCACCACGTTCCAGGCTGCGGGGAAGCCGACGAAATAGTTGTCGCTGCTCTTCATGTTCAGGTTGCAGAAGCAGAACAGCGACGACACCAGGATCAGGCTCACCGCCACCAGCGCCGTATGCTCGGGCAGGTCGATGTAGCGATAGATGAAGATCGCGGGGATGAACACGTAGGTGAGGTAGTCGATCACCAGGTCCAGGGTCGAACCATCGAAGTTCGGCAGCATGGTGCTGGTCTGCACGCGTCGGGCGAGGGTGCCATCGAGGCCATCTACCAGCAACGCAGCCCCCAGCCACAGGAGGCAGTCACGGGGCTGATTGTCGAACAAGGCGAGGATGGCCATCAGGGCCAGCACGACGCCGGTGGCCGTGACACCGTGAGCGGACCAGGCCTTGGCTTTATTGACGACACTAATGTTGGTGGACACGAGGCAGCTCTGCTCTAAATTGTGGGCGACAGAATCGATAGACCGCGATTATGCGTCAGCTTCTCAAAGGCCTTCAGACATTTGTGAATCCGGCCATGTCGCTTTCAGACATCTTCACCTTGCATATTCGAGCCTAGGCCATCCGTGCCAGACGGCAACGTCCGCCGCTGCGCGACCATCGGGAAACGGCGCCCATCGGCACGCACTTGCAGCCCAGCCCACAAGGCTGCACCCTTGCGCCCTTTCCACCGTGAACTCCCTTCATGAGCGCCCCGTCCGACCCGACCCGCTGCCCACTCTGCGGCCAGAGCAATCAGTGCACCCAGGCCGATCCTGCGCGTGCCGGTCAGGACTGCTGGTGCTTCACGGCAAAGTTCGACCCCACCGCGCTTGAGCGCATCCCGCCGCAGGACATCGACCGCGCCTGCCTCTGCCCCCGTTGCGCACAGTCGCTGCCACTCGATGCACCAAGCTGATGCGCCTTGATCGATTTTTGAGCAACCTTGCTGAGTTCAGCCGCCTCGACGCGCGTCTGCTGCTAGCCGCTGGTCGGGTAAAGGTGGATGGACAAACGGTCGTCGATGGCCGCTTCGAGGTCCGCGAGTTCAACCGCGTAGAGCTGGACGAGCGGCTGCTCCAGGCCGGCAAGCCAGCGCGCTACTACATGCTCTACAAGCCTTCCGGCCACGTCAGCGCCACTGAGCACCCGGAGCATCCCACTGTGCTCGACCTGCTCGACGAGCCTGACAAGCACGAGCTGCATCTAGGCGGGCGCCTCGACCTCACCACCACCGGCCTGCTGCTGATCACCAACGACGGGCACTGGTCGCGCCGCCTGACGCTGCCCGGCAGCAAGCAGCCCAAGGTCTACTACGTGGAAACCGAGCAGCCCATCGGCACCGAATACATCGACACCTTCGCCCGAGGGCTCTATTTCGCCTTCGAGGACCTGACCACCCTCCCCGCCCAGCTGGACATCCTCGACACCCGCGCCGCCCGCCTGACCCTCCACGAGGGCCGCTACCACCAGGTCAAGCGCATGTTCGGCCACTTCCAGAACCGCGTCGTGCGCCTGCACCGCGAAAGCATCGGCCCGCTGAAACTGGACCCTCAGATGCAGCCAGGCGACTACCGGTCACTCACCGACGCAGAAGTGGCCTGCTTTTAGCTAGATCATCTGCGAGTCACATCGGGATCGAATAACCCGACGAACTGCAAGAATTTTTCCTTTCAATGAGCTTGCGAGTGACATGATGCCCTGCTTAAATCGGACACAAGGTCTAAGCGTGACCAAAGAGTCACGTCGACCATCTAAGCGTTCCCTGCGGTACCCTGTGCTCTGCACTCGTAGGTTCCCTGCCTGGTTAGAAGACTCCTCTGGCGCCCTTGAAAGCGCTGGAGCCCGCCGTCTTTTTTCGACCTATCCGTTTGATAAATAAAGAATTTTAAAAATTTACGCCTGACATCCGATTGTCATCGAAAGGCGTTTTCCTACTGCCAAGACTTAAGCGCGAGCCAAGCCGTTGAGAGGGCTCGCACGACCCATCTGCGCCAGGAGGAAACGACATGAGGCCGGAAACTGCCATCGTCGAGATTCACAGCCAGTACAAGGTTCACACGGAGTTCTACGGCAACCCAGAAGCCAAGGAGACCATCATCCTGGTCAACGGCTCCTTGTCGACGACCGCCTCGTTCGCGCAGACGGTGAAATACCTGCAACCGCACTTCAACGTGGTGCTCTTCGACGAGCCCTATGCCGGCCAGTCCAAGCCGCATAACGACAACACCCGCTTCATCGGCAAGGAGACCGAGGCCGACATCCTCCTCCACCTGATCGAGCACTTCCGGGTGGACTACCTGATGTCCTTCTCCTGGGGCAGCGTCTCCGCCCTGCTCGCCCTGGCCCAATGCCCGGCGCGAATCAAGAAGGCCGTCGTCACCTCCTTCTCACCCATCCTCAACGCGCCGATGATGGACTACCTCACCCGCGGCATGGACTACCTCTCGGCCATCGACCGCGACAACGTCGGCCACCTGGTGAACAACACCATCGGCAAACACCTGCCGAGCCTGTACCAGCGCTTCAACCACAAGCACTGCAGCAGCCTCGACGATCACGAGTACCTGCAGATGCACCACCACGTGTGCCAGGTCCTGAACATGGATTCGCGCTGCTACGTGGATTGCCTGGCCAACGTCGACATCCCGCTGCTGTTCATCAACGGCGACCGCGACGAATACACCTCGGCCGAGGACGCCCGCCACTTCGCCAAGCACGTGCGTGATTGCCAGTTCGAGGTCATCGACAACGCCGGCCACTTCGTCGACGTCGAAACCAAGGCCGCCTGGCTGCAGACCCAGCAAGCCATGCTGGGCTTCCTCAAGACTCCGGCCACCAAGGGCATGGCTCGCCCGCAGGTCGCCGACTACCAGGCAGTTGCCGTTTGAACGCGCGGCCGCCCGGGCAGGTGCAAGTATCTTTCAGTAACTTGTGGCTGCACCGGGCTTCACCTCGCCCGCCTCTTCTGGTAAAAAGAGCACCCTTCGCGGGCGTCGTATAATGGCATTACCTGAGCTTCCCAAGCTCATGACGAGGGTTCGATTCCCTTCGCCCGCTCCAGAATCCACGGGCCTTCCTGCCGCCCACCGGTCCAACCGAAAAGAGTTGGGGGCCGTTTTGGGGGCCGTTTGAACCTCGATGAGAGGGCAAACGTCAGAGGTCTACCAGGATAAGCGCGCCAATCTCCTAGCAATGACCCCAGTTGACGTGCGTTGGAGCAATCGCCCCCATGATGCAGGGAACTAACCTTCCTCTTGATCGCTGCCCTCACTGCCAGGTCGCCAGACCGAACCTGACCTCTCAGGTGAACTTCCGCACGGCAAACAGTAATGGGGATTGGCCGCGACAATGGCAAATGTATGCATGCGCCACCTGCGGGGGCGTTGTCATGACAGTTGCCTTTTACGATGCACGCGGTGAACTCCGCGCCATCAAGGAGTGCTGGCCCAAGCCACAAGCAGTAGATGATGCCGTCCCTGAGCGCGCCAGATCGTTTCTCCAACAAGCCATAGTGAGCATTCATGCGCCTGCGGGTGCCGTCATGCTTACCGCCTCGGCCGTTGATTCGATGCTGAAAGAAAAGGGTCTTCGGGATGGTTCCCTCTACAGGCGGATCGAAACGGCAGCCGCTGAACACCTCATCACGGCTGAGATGGCTCTATGGGCCCATGAGGTGCGACTCGAAGCAAACGACCAGCGTCACGCGGACGAAGAGGCTGCTCTGCCGAATGAGGCCGACGCCCGAAAGGCAATTGCCTTTGCCCAGGCCCTAGCCCAGTTTCTGTTCGTGTTGCCTGCTCGTGTAGAGCAGGGTCGGGAGTAGCAAGCTGCTGCCTTGCGTGGTTCCTGGGATGGAACGCGCGAGCGTGCGCCCCTGTATAGGAGCCTCGGTTTTCAGGTACTGGGGGGGGCCGCAAAAAGAGTAATTTTTGTAACCTCTGCGGCAAAAACTCTCCAACCTATTGAAAATCCAAGCTTTTTCAGCCAAGCAAAAAAGTAATTTCCAAGTAACATAGAAGTAATCTGGTTACTCCTTCTTCATGTGATTTTTCGATTTGGCGAAAGCCTTATAAATCAAGCATTTATAGAAAAATTACATTTCTAGTTACTCCCTTGTTACTCCATTTTGTAACCCGTAAAACCCCGAACGACGCGGCCTCCAGGCGAGGCGTCGCGGCAGGTTGCGGAAATTACTCTTTTGGCGATGCCCCCCCATACCCCGGCATGGAGTGGACCCTAAGTGGCCCCCAGATGACCCCACCTTCGCAGGGATTCGCAGGGATTACCCTCCACCGTATTCACCCAGCCAGCGCCCTGCCTGGGCCGCGCGGAGGCCCCTGCAGGGGCGCAGTGAAATCGACACATTTAGCCCGCAGGCGTGGCGGGGGGACGACTGCGCGCGCCAGGTTGAAAGAGAGTTGACGAGCAGATGCCGACGCATAAACTTCGCCACGGCAGAACTTGGAGTGAGTGATGGACGCCTCAGTAAAATGGCTGCTTTTCGAGGGACTACTACCCCTCATTGGGACCGCGCTTTTGTACTGGTCAATTCTTGCCGGCATCGTGGTGGCGCAGACCAGCTCATTCAATTTCAAATGGCATGAGGCCATTGACTCGATGGGTTGGTTGTACGGCGCGTCGGTGCTTGCAATCCAGGCAGCTTTTAAAGGATGGACGGCCCCCAAAACGGGCTACATTCCCTACTTCTGCGCTCTCATCGCCTTGGCATGCTTCTTCATGCTGATCGCTGCAATTTTTGCCAAGGCAGCGGATAGCAATTGGCAGCCCGGACAGCGCATGAGATGGAGTGCTACATTGATCACAGTGTTGGTTCTGTTGGCCGGATTCCGTACCCAACAGCTCGTTCACTAGTGGAGGGTTCTATGACTGAGAAAACAACCGTCAACACCAGCGACGAACAATTGGCGATTTCAGCTGACGTCATTGAGATGCTGGTGGATGACGTATTGCAGGCGAAAGAAAAGACCCTCACGAAAGACGAGAAGGACGCGATAGTTCAGAAGCTTTTGAATCGCAAAGGCTTGGGGTACGTACGTTACCGTATGGCACGCCGTAATAGGCTGAAGAAGAAGCAAGCTAAAGCCAAGGCAGCAAAAATAACCGGCACAGTGGCGTCGTCGATAGGGGGGTCAGCGGCCCTCGGACTTGCAGCAGCGATCGCTGCACCTGCCGTTCCTGCATTTGCAGTATCCGGGGCTGTAGTTGGATTGGTCGGCGGGTGGTTACTAAACCGCCAATCTGAAAATAGAAAGAACGAATAGAACTAGAAAAGCCGCCACCAGGCGGCTTTTCTTTTGCTTCACCAGTTGAAATAGATCAGCTCATTCGTCTGCTTACCTTCGCCCCCGCCCACCATGTGGCGGAACGGCACCTCTTTGAGGCGCAGACGGGCGAACACCTCCCGGATCTGCGGGTGGTCGTTGATCGAGATGACCATCCGCCCCTTGATCGACTCCGCCAGTTGGGCCATAGCCTGGTATTCCTCAAACGGGAAAACACCCGTCTCGTATCCCGCCGTCTCCCAATATGGGGGGTCAAGGTAGAACAGCGTGTGCTCTCGGTCGTACCGGCGGATGCACTCCTTCCAGTCCAAGTGCTCGATGTTGGTCCGCGCCAGGCGAAGGTGCGCCTCGCTGAGTTTTTCCTCGATACGCAGCAGATTCAGCTTTGGCGGCGCAGTAGTGGCGGTACCGTAGGTCCGACCGGTTGGTTTGGCGCCAAAGCAGAGCTGCTGCAGGTAGAAGAACCTGGCCGCGCGCTGAATGTCGGTCAGGGTCTCCGGGACCTGCTGGTTGGCCCATTCAAACATCTTGCGGCTTACCAGGGACCAGCGGAACTGGCGCACTAGTTCCTCAAGGTGATGGGCGACCACCCGGTAGAGATTCACCACCTCCCCGTTGAAGTCGTTGATGACTTCCACACGGCTGGGCTCCTTCATGAAGAACAACGCGGCGCCGCCACAGAACGGCTCGACGTAGCACTCGTGGTCCGGGAACTCCGGAAGAATGTGTTTTGCCATGCGGCGCTTACCGCCCATCCACGGGAAAATAGGTTGCGACATAAGTGATCCTTGTCTGAATTCTCGGTTTCGCTTAGGCTCCGCCCCCCCTGCGCAGAGGGGCGAGGCCTTGGTTGGATCACTCGGCTAGCTCGAGTGTTTCGACGTCGGGCAAGTGCTCCAACACCTGCCCGACGCCTCGTTCAATCCCCTGCGCGGGGACTTATTCCTTTGCTGCTCCCAGCTCGAATGGTTGGAAGCGCACCACCTCCTCCCCCAACCACTCGTTCACCTGGGCCAGCCTGGCCTGGATCGGTTCCAGCTCGTTGAGCGTCCAGATCTCGGCCGCCTCGCGGAGGGAGCCGAAGCCGCCCGCGTTCTGCGGCACGATGCCCATGAGCTGGGGCGGGATGCGGAGGGACGCGAGCAGGTCGTCGCGGCTGATGTTCTTGATGGCGCCGAAGTCGTCCTTGGCCGCCACCTCGCTGATGGGGATCAGTTGCAGGCCTTCCTTCTTGCCCCCTGGGGCGTACATGAACAGGTTGCGGAAGTTGCCGGGCCCCTTGCTGTTCTTCATGGCGTCACGTAGGTCGTTGACGAAGTCCTCGTTCTGCACGGCGTCGGTCATGTACAGGATGAAGCCGGCATGGCTGCCGTTCTGGTAATACTTGCGCCGGAACAGGGTGGCGCTCTCGTTCAATAGCGCGCTCTGCAGCGCTGACAGCCATTCCGGCAAGCCGTAGACCTCCTGGTTGATATCCGCCTCACGCAGGTGGCAGATGCTTCTCGCCTTGAACTCGTGCTCGTCCTTCCAGCCCCGCACCTGGAAATAGGTCTCCGGCTCAACACCTCGCCGCATGTACTTGGCCAGGGTCGGCTTTAGCCCCAGGGCCTGGCGAAGCATGTTGTCGCGCTTCTCCAGGTACGTGTTGCCGAAGGTCAGCCAGTCCAGGGCGAATTGCTCGAAGGCCTGGCGCGATAGCAGCCGATGCGGGATGAAGGTCTTCGCCAGCATGTTGCGTTTGAAGTTGAGCCCGGACTGCAGGTAGACGCTGGCCCGCGTGGCCTTGGCCAGTCCGTCTAGGGAGAGCGGCGGTTCGTACCAGCGGCCATTGGCCCAACACTCCACGTAGTCCAGGATTTCGCGACCATCGAGCACGGGCACCGGATCGCCGAAGGTGAAGGCCTCGGCGCCGGCTGCCGACTTGGCCAGCACCTCGCCCTCGAGCGCGGCGGACTGATTACTGTGCTGAACAGCGGCGCGATTGCGTTGATTGCCCTTGCTCATGTGTAAATCTCCATGAAGCCGGTGTTGGCCACGGTTTGGCCCTCCAGCGGCTCGTTGTGCAGTGCGTGGAATAGGGCCCAGGCCAGGTCGGCATGGCCGGTGGAATCGGTGCGGCCGGCGGTGTAAGTGAACTGCCGGCCGCCGGGGGTGACGGTCTTGCGGATGGCCATCAGCGACTGCGCGATATCGACGTGCCCGGCGTCGAACTCCAGGCGCCCGTTGCGGATCACGTCCCAGGCCTTCATCACCAGTCGGGTCTTTACCTCCGGCGAGTAGCTGAAGGTGGTCAAGTTCGGGAAGAACTGCTTCACCAGCTGGGCCACGGCAGAGCCGATGCCGGTGACGTCGATGCCGATATAGGTGACCCAGTAGCGCTGGGTCACCTTCTTGATGGTTTCGGCCTGGGCAGTGAAGTCCATGCCCCGGAACTGAAACCGCTCCAAGACCCGGAACTGCCCACCCGGCACCATCGGCGGCGCCAGGACAACCAGGCCGGCGCTGTCGCCGCTCTCGGCTGGGTCATAGCCCAGCCACACCTGGCGATCGCCAAACGGCCTCAGCGCGAAGGGCTTGTAGTCCTCGCCCCACAGTTCCCAGCTGTCCACCATGCAGGGCTGCAGCATCGCCAGCGGGAAGATGCTCGCCCCGTCGTCGACGAACTGGCACATCAGCAGGTTCTGGAAGGCCTCGGCGTCGTACTCGAGGCGCAGCTCGTCCAGGTCGAACAGATCGCAGCCTCGGCCCTCGGCATCCAGGATTGTGACGATCTGCCGCCAGATCCGGTCCTCACACAGGCGCCCCATCTGCAGGGCGTCGTGGCTGACGTCGATCTCGATGCGCTTGGCCGTGGGTTTGCCCTTGTTGAAGCGCTCGCCCGTCCAGAAGGTGTAGGCCTCATGGGCCATCGAGCTGGGCGTCGAGAAGTAGGTCCGGCGGTATTGCTTCTGCATCGCCATGCCGGACGCGACCTTGTTCAGCTCGTTGAACTTGTAGGTCCAGAAGAATTCGTCGAAGTAGAAGTTGCCGTGGTAGCCCTGGGCGGTGCGCGCGTTAGTGCCCAGGAAGTGCAGCTCGGCGCCGTTGGGCAACTGGATCGGGTCGCCCGTGAGCTCTACACCCACCACGTCGCGGGCGAAGGCCTGAATGTACGCCTTGAAAATGTGCGCCTGGTTCTTCGAGGCCGACAGGAAGATCTGGTTGCGCCCCGTGGTCAGGGCGTCGATCAGTGCCTCGCGGGCGAAGTAGAAGGTGGCGCCGATCTGCCGGCTCTTGAGAATCGCCCGGGTGCGCTGGTTGCCGGCGCGGTACCAGTCCTTCTGGTAGTCAAAACACTCGTCGAGAAACGCCTCGGTGAGCTTCTCGACCATGTCCTCTGTGATCTCGTTGCGCTTGGGCTTACGCTTCGGTTCGGCATTGCGCGCGGCCAGGTTCGGATTGAGGTCAGTCTCGGTACCACCTTCCTGGTAGCGCTTGATTCTGGCCTGCCGCTCCATCTGCCGGTGCAGCAGGTCGATTTCCTTGTAGTCGGCCCCTGTCTTCGGGTCCTTCAGGATCAACTGGACGAGCCGCGCCTCGGTCGCCGCCTCAATCCGTTCTAGGGCGCTGGCCCGGTCCCACTCATCGCGGGCCTTCCAGCTGTGCAGGGTCTTTTCCTTCTCGCCCAGGAAGTCGGCGATATCGGTGACGCGCCAACCCATCCAATACAGGTGTTTGGCGTGTCGGCGGGGGTCGGTGGGCAGCTGGACGATATCGTTCATGGCGCCGATGCTGCCGGTCGCGCGCGCGAGCCCCTACCCCCGCACCCTGTAGCAGCCCCTCCTACAGGCACAGCGCGTTGCCGCAGCAACGCCAGCTGCCGACCATGCCCTCAACGCAACGGCGACCGCCGACATGCATTGAGGACAGCCCCCCATGAAGAAATTCCGTTCCAAGTGGTTCCGGGTAGCCGTTGAAGGCGCCACCACCGACAAGCGCAAGATCGAACGCTCCTGGCTGGAGCAGGCCGCTAAGAACTTTAACCAGACCACCTATGGCGCCCGCATCTGGCTCGAGCACTTCCGTAGCGTACTGCCCGACAGTCCGTTCAAGGCTTATGGCGACGTCACTGCGGTTAAGGCTGAAGAGGTCGAAATCAACGGCCAGAAGAAGCTGGCCCTGTTCGCCCAGATCGAGCCGACTGCCGACCTGGTCGCCATGAACAAGGCGAAGCAAAAGATCTACACCTCCATCGAGATCGACGACAGCTTCTCCGACACTGGCGAGGCCTACCTCGTCGGCCTGGCTGTGACCGACTCACCGGCAAGCCTGGGTACCGAGGTCCTGGCATTTTCCGCACAGAAGCCGGACTCCAGCCCGTTCAAGGATCGCCACTACTCGGAAACGTCGATGTTCACCGAGGCCTTAGAAACCACCCTGGAATTCGACGAGGTCACCGACAGTGAGAGCAAGGTCACTGGCCTGTTCAAGCGTGTCTCCGACCTCATCGGCAAGAGCAAGGACAAAGAGGGCAAGGACGCCGCCCAATTCTCCGAGCTGGCCAGCGCTATTGAGGAACTCGCCACCCATGCCAAGGAACAGGGCGAGGCCTTCACCACCGAACAGAAAGCCCGCCAGGCACTGGAAGCCAAGTTCACCAAGCTCGAAACCGAGCTCAACGACCTGGTCAAGAGCCTGGGCCAGACCGAGGACCACAGCCAGCAGAAGCGCCCGCTGTCGACCGGTGGTGATGGCAAAAACCTGGCCGCGTTCTGACCCCTACCGTCGCCCACTCGGAGCACACCATGCGTAAAGAAACCCGAATCGCCTACAACGGCTACATGGCTCATGTGGCCAAGCTCAACGGCGTCGAGAGCGCCGCCGTCAAGTTCAGCGTCGAGCCCAGCGTCCAGCAGAAGCTGGAAACCGCCATCCAGGAAGCCACCACCCTGCTCGGCCGCATCAACGTCATTGGTGTGAACGATCAGACCGGCGAAGCCCTGCTGCTGGGCGTCAACGGCCCGATCGCCAGCCGCACCAACACCGCCGCCGGCAACCGCCGCAACCCGGGTGAACGCCAGTCCCTGAGCAAGGACAGCTACACCTGCAAGCAAACCAACTTCGACAGTGCTTTCCCCTACGCACTGCTCGATGCCTGGGCCAAGTTCCCGGACTTCCAAGTGCGCCTCACCGGCTCGATCGCCCAGCGCCAGGGCCTGGACCGCATCATGATCGGCTGGCACGGCGTGGCAGCGGCTGCCGCCTCGAACCCGGCCACCAACCCGCTGCGCCAGGACGTGAACATCGGCTGGCTGCAGAAGGTCCGCGACGGGGCCCCAGACCGAGTACTTGACGAAGGCGGTACCGCCGGCAAGGTCACCGTCGGCGCGACCGGCGACTACAAGACCCTCGACGGCCTGGTATTCGACGCCGTCCAGATGCTGGACCCGTGGCACCGCAGCCACCCAGACCTGGTCGTCATCGTTTCCCGCGACCTGCTGCACGAAAAGCTGCTCGCCGCTGTCGAGAAAGGCGCCGCCTCCAACCAAGAGGAAAACGCGGCCCAGGAAGTCGTCAACCGTGCACGCCTGGGCGGTCTGCCAATCGTCGACGTGCCCTACTTCCCGGATGGAACCGTGCTGGTCACCACCCTGAGCAACCTGTCCATCTACTGGCAGGAAGGTGCCCGCCGTCGCCACCTGAAGGACGAGCCGGAGTACGACCGCATCGCCGACTACCAGTCCTCCAACGATGCCTACGTCATCGAGGACTTCGGCCTGGTGGCCCTGGTCGAAAACATCGAGCGGGTGTAAGCCATGGCCCTGTCCCTTGCCCAACAGAACCAGTTGCGTAAGCGCGCAGCTCAGGAGGCGGCCGCAGCCGCCCCTGCACAGTCCATGGAAGGCGCCACCAGCTACGAGCTGATGCTCGCCAAGCTCCACCAGGACGGACTGCGCCTGAAACAGGTGCAGTCCACCCAGGGCAAGGCCGTGCTCAAGGAAAAGCTGCTGCCGGAGTACGTCCCCTATGTGGCTGGCGTGATCGAGGCGGGCAAGGGCGCCCAGGACGACGTGCTCACCACCGTGATGGTCTGGCGCTTCGATGCCGGTGACTTCACTGGCGGCCTGGACATCGCGGAGTACGTCCTTCAGCACGGTCTGAAGATGAACGACCGGTTCAAGCGCACCACGGGCTGTCTGGTAGCAGAGGACGTGGCGGAAGCCGCGCTCAAGGCCCAGAAAGCCGGTGGCACCTTCCCGGTCGAGATCCTCACCCGCGCCGCGCTGCTCACCGACGAGCAGGACATGCCGGACGAGGCCCGCGCCAAGCTCATGCTCGCCCTGGGCAAAGCCACCCTGCACGGCATCACCGACGAGATTCCCGGCCAACCGGGACAGCTGCAAGCCGGGATCGACCTACTCAAGCAGGCGATCACCCTGCACCCCAGCTGCGGCGGCAAGAAAGACCTGGAGCGCGCCGAGCGCCTCCTCAAGAAACACGCTGGCCCCGCCAGCTAACCGAGCGGTCCCCCGCAACCCCGGCGGCTCGGGGCGGATCAGCAGGGTTCCTCCTTTCCCTGGCTGTGAAGCCCCGACCACCGCCGACTTATACAAGGCCCGACCATGAGCGGATTCGTCGCGAGCGGCACTGTTGTGCCCGTCACCCTGACCAACGATGGATTCTGGCCCGACATCGAGGGCGAGGCCGTCCGCGCCGCCATGCGTCTGGAGCCCGGCATCACCCCCGAACGCCTCACCGAGGCCGTCGTCGCCGCCATGGTCAACGTCAATCGTGAGCTCCGCTCCTACAAGCTGGCCCGGCAAGCCGAAGGCCAAACCAAGCTGGCTGACGTCCCGGCCGACGAGATCAACGGCGAGAGCGAGCTCGTCATCATCTATCGCCGGGCCATCTACTGCAGCGCGGGTGCCGAGGTAGCCGAACGCTTCCCCAACACCGACACCTCCCGCCACGGCGCCATGCATGCCGAGCAGCTCGCCCCCACCGTCGACGACCTGCGCCGCGATGCCCGCTTTGCCATCCGCGACCTGCTAGCCGTCAGCCGCACGACCGTGGAGCTGCTGTGATGGCCACCACCATCGCCACCCAGGGCGACACCGTCGACGCCATCTGCTGGCGGCACTACGGGCGCACTGCTGGCGTGACTGAGGCCGTCCTCGAAGCCAACCCCGGCCTGGCCGAACTGGGCGCCGTGATTCCCCACGGCACCACCATCGTGCTGCCAGATGCCGCCCCCCAAGCCGAACAGCGCCAAGTGGTGAACCTATGGGACTGAAGCAAGACCTGCCCACCTCCGAGGACCTCCAGGCCGCTGCCCCGCCAGCCGCACCTGATCAGGGCAGCCGCGGCCCCATCTTCCTCGCCCTGTACAAGGGCAGGGGCCAACTGTTCAACCGTCTGATCCGGCTCTGGACGGGCTCCATCTACAGCCACTGCGAAATCGTCATGCCGGATGGCCGCTGGCTCTCTGCCAGTGCCATGGATGGTGGTGTGCGCGCCAAGCGCATCAAGCAGAAGCCCGAAAACTGGGAGCTGATCCCGGTGCCCTGGGCCAACCCCAGGGTCATCGAGGACGTATTCGAAAACCACCAGGGAAAGGGCTACGACTGGGCCGGGATCTTCCTCAGTCAACTGCTCTCCAGCGGCCTGCATAGCGAACTCCGCATGTTCTGCAGCGAGTTTTGCGCCGCCGCCCTGGGCTTCCACGGCATCGGTCAACGGTTCAGCCCCGTGCTGCTCGGTGAGGTGGTGCACCGCATCAACCGCCTGCCGTTCGTCCAGCTCGCCCACTCCCTTCAACAGGACCCAAGGAATGGATCGCATGCCTGATAGACCGGAAAGCTGGGTCTGGCTCTCGGCCTGGCTCGAACACAACTGGCCCGCGCTGTACGCCGGCCTCCTGTCGGCCGCCATTGCCGTACTACGGATCATGTACGGCGGCGGCACCCTGCGACAGCTGGGTCTGGAGGCTCCGCTTTGCGGCCTGGTGACCACCGCCGGCACCTACGGTTTGCCGCTAATCGGCATCCCCGCAACGGCGGCCCCGTTCCTCGGAGGCGTGATCGCCCTGCTCGGTATCGAGTGGGTCCGCGCCAAAGCCCGCCGCACCTTCGACCGCAAGGTAGATCAGCTATGAATCAGACTCTTCGCCACGGCGACCGCAGCCAGGCCGTCCTGCAACTGCAGAAGCAACTCAATCAGGCCGGCGCCAGCCTGTTCGCGGATGGCCACTTCGGCGACGCCACCGAGGCTGCCGTCCGTGCCTATCAGCTCAAGGTGGGCCTGGTCGCTGATGGCATCGCCGGGCCCAAAACCATGCAGGCCCTGGCCGGCGCCGACTGCTCGCGCCTGCTCACCAACACCGCCCTGGTGAAAGCCGCCAAGCGCCTGGGCGTAGAGCTGGCCATCGCCTATGCCGTCAACGAGGTGGAAAGCCAGGGCGAAGGCTTCCTCGCCAACGGCAAACCCAAGATTCTCTTCGAGCGCCACGTCATGCATGAGCGCCTGGCCCTGCCGCGTAACGAAGGCGACGACGTCATCGCGCTCAAGGCCCACGCCGACGAACTCGCCCGCGTATATCCCAACCTGGTGAACCCACGCCCGGGCGGTTATGCCGGCGGCACTGCCGAGCATCAGCGCCTGGCACAGGCCCGCCTGCTGGACGCCCTCTGCGCGCCAGAGTCGGCAAGCTGGGGTGCCTTCCAGGTGATGGGCTACCACTGGGAACGGCTGGGCTACGCCAGCCTCGAGGACTTCACCACCCGTATGGCCAAGGACGAAGGCGAACACTTCGAGGCCTTCATCCGCTTCATCGAGGCCGACCCGGCCCTACTCAAGGCCTTGAAGGGCAAGAAGTGGGCCCAGTTCGCCAAGCTCTACAACGGCCCGGCCTACGCCCGGAACCTCTACGACACCAAGCTCGAGCGTGCCTATGAGCGGCATGCCGCCTGCGGTTGCGCCCAGGAGGCCGCATGATCGACATCGACCAGCTCCGCAAGCTCAGCCCCCAGGACGGCGACGTGTTCATCGTTCCGGCCGGTACCGACCACCAGGACGCGCGCGACCTCGCCGAGGCCCTGCACATGGCCAAGCCGGGCGTGAAGTGCGTGGTGATCAGCGGCGACCTCAAGCGCCTCAGCACCGCCGACATGAACGCCGCCGGCTGGTACCGCGCATGAGCTCCCTGCGCCAGGCCGTCTACGGTCTAACCCTGCTGGGCGCCCTGGCCCTGCTCCTGTGGGGTCAGTACCAGCGTAGCCAGGCCGAGCAAGGCCGCACCGCCCTGGCAGAGCAACGCCTGCAGGTGGTCCAGGAACGAAGCACCCGCCAGTCCGCCACCATCATCCGCCTCGGCGGTGAGCTGCATACCCAGCGCCTGGGCCAGCAGAGCCTGCAGGAAACTCTGGACGGCCTGCGCCTCGCCCAGGCCGAGGACAGGCTCAAAAAGAAGGAGCAACGCCGTGAAGACCCGATCCATCAGGGCTGGGCTGACCAGCCTTTGCCTGCTGCTGCTCGCCGGCTGCACCAACGCCCCGCCATCACCGGAGCCGACGGCTACCGTCGCTGGCTGTCCGATCGTCACCCGCTGCCAACTGGAACCGGCGGCGCCGGCCAGTAACGGCGCCCTCAGCGACGACAGCGACTATCTGCTCGGCGCCTGGGCCGAGTGCGCGGCCAAGGTCGACACCATCTACGAGCACAACCAGAAGGACCTGAAACAATGACCGACCCCATGGACGCCATCGCTGAAGAAATCGACCGGCTCGACAACCTGCTCGCGGCCTTGGTGCTGCCCATGCCCGCCAACCTCCACGTCCAGGCGCTGCGTGAAGGCCTGCCGGAGGTCGTCGAAAACCTCAAAGGCGCCTACATCGCAGCCGGCGGCGAGAACCACTGGGAGTTCCACCCGTGAACAAGGCCGAGTCCCTGAAGAACCACCTGATGGCGTCCGTGCGCGAGCTGCGGCACCACCCCGACTGTCTGAAGGTGTTTCTGGACGCGGGCACCATGCGCCGGACGGGGACCAACTCCCTGTCCTTCGAGTACGGCTACACCCTCAACGTGATCCTGCTGGAGTTCCCGGGCCACCCGGACGCCGTGGCCATCCCACTGCTGGCCTGGGTCATGACCCACCAGCGCGACCTGGTGGACAACCCCGACCGAAAGGGCGCCATCACCTTCGAAGCGGACATCCTCGACAGCAACAAGGTGGACCTGTCCATCAAGTTGCCCATCACCGAGGCGGTCATCGTCAAGCGGCAGGACAACGGCACCCTGCTCGTCACCCACCCGGACGAGCCCCAGCTCGAGCCGTTCCTCCCCGCCGGCACCTGGAAGCTCATGGCGGACGACCAAGTGCTGGCCGAATGGGAAAGCGTTGACCAGGAAGGCGTGGACATCGCCATGCCGCACCCGGTGCGCCGTGGCTGACGAACTACAGGCGCTGGAGGATTGGGCAGGCGCGCTGCTGGCCAAGCTCTCCGCCGCCGAACGACGCAAGCTCACCGGGGAAATCTCCCGCGAGCTCCGCCGCAGTCAGCAGCAGCGCATCGCCGCCCAGCGCAACCCGGACGGTTCCGCCTTTGCCCCACGAAAGCCCCGCAAGCTGCGCGACAAGGAAGGCCGGATCAGGCGGCAGATGTTCGCCAAGCTGCGCCAGGCCAAACACCTCAAGCTGCAGAACGATCCCGACGGTATTGCCATCGGTTTCCTCGGCCGCGCCGCCCGCCTGGCCCGCATTCACCAGTACGGCCTGCGCGATCGCCCCGGCCGCGACACCCCCGACGTCCAGTACGACGCCCGCGAACTGCTCGGCTTCAGCGACGACGACCTCGAGCTGATCCGCGACCACCTCCTCGACCACCTCGCCGGCTGACGGCGTCCTGTAGCAACCCTTTCTACAGGACCCGCGCAGTGCGCCACGCGCGCGCGCGCTTCAGCATCGGCGCTATGACTATCGCCGACCTCACCCGCCGCCTCGAAAACCTGATCCGCTCCGGCACCATTGCCCAGGTGGATCTGGACCGCGCCCGTTGCCGGGTAAAAACCGGCGGCCTGCTCACCGGCTGGCTGCCCTGGTTCGTCAGCCGCGCGGGAGCAACCAAGGACTGGGACCCGCCCACCGAAGGCGAGCAATGCACGGTGTTCAGCCCAAGCGGCAACCCGGCCCTCGGCTTCGTCCTGGTCGGCATCTACTCCGATGCCAATCCGGCCCCGTCCAACAGCGACACACTATGCCGTCGCACCTACCCGGACGGCGCCGTGATCGACTACGACCACGCCAGCCACACCCTTAGCGCCACCCTGCCGGACGGCGGTACCGCGAACCTCATCGCGCCCGGCGGCGTACAGATTCAGGGCGACGTGGCCATCACCGGACAAGTGACGGTGACCGAGGACGTGGTAGCCGGCGGCATCAGCCTCATTCACCACCGCCACCCCGGCATCCAGCCCGGCGGTGGGCAGACGGGAGAGCCGGTATGAACCGCGAAACCGGCCTCGGCATTGGCCTGCTCGAGCACATCCGGCAGTCCGTAGCGGACATCCTCACCACCCCGATCGGCTCGCGTGTCATGCGCCGGGAGTACGGCAGCCAGGTCCCGGACCTGATCGACCAGCCCACCAACGGTGACACCGTCGTGCGCCTCTACGCCGCCACCGCCATCGCCCTCATGCGCTGGGAGCCGCGCGTGCGCCTCACCCGCGTGCAGTTCTTCCGGGGTAACAACCCCGGCAGCGTCACCCTGGCCCTGGAGGGCACCCGCGTCGACACCAACGAGCAGCTCAACCTGCAGGTTCCCCTTCGTTTCGGAGCTTCGGCATGACGACCCTGTCCAGCCCTATCGACCTGTCGCGCCTGCCGGCGCCTGGCGTCATCGAAACCGTCGATTTCGAGCAAATCCTTACTGAGCGCAAGGCCTACCTGGTCAGCCTCTGGCCAGCCGATGAGCAGGCCGAAATCGCCGCGCGCATGGAGCTGGAGTCGGACCCGCTGAACAAGATCGCCCAGGAAAGCGCCTACCGCGAAGTCATCCTCCGCCAGCGCATCAACGACAGCTGCCGCGCTGTGCTGCTGGCCTTCGCTGCCGGCCCGGACCTGGACCACTTGGGCGCCCTGTTCGAGGTACCGCGCCTGGTTGTCACGCCCGGCAACCCCAGCGCCATCCCGCCAGTAGCTGCCGTGTATGAGTCCGACGATCGCTTCCGCCAACGCATCCAGCTCGCCCTGGAAGGCGTCAGCACCGCCGGCCCCACCGGCAGCTACATCTTCCACACCCTGTCAGCCTCGCCCCTGGTGAAGGATGTGGCGGTGCCCCTCCCGACGCCGGCACCGGGCCTCGTTCGCGTCATCGTGCTCGGTACCGAGGGAAACGGCACACCTTCCGGTGGCTTGATTGCCACCGTTGTCGCCGCGCTTAACGATGAAGACGTGCGCCCGCTCTGCGACACCGTCGAAGTCGTCGCGGCGCAGATCACCAACTACGCCGTCAGCGCCACCCTGACCTTCTACAGCGGCCCGGATATGGCCCTCGTACGCGATGCCGCTGAAGCGGCCGTGCGGCGCTATGTGGAAGAGCACCACCGCCTGGGACACAACATCACCCGCTCCGGCCTGTTTGCTGCGCTCCACCAGCCCGGCGTGCAGAACGTCACCCTGACGGCCCCGGCCGCCGACCTGGTTGTCGCCGACACCCACGCCGCCTACTGCACGTCAGTCACCGTGATCGCGGGAGGCAACGATGTCTGACCTGCTGCCACCCAATGCCACCGCCCTCGAGCGCGCCATTGCCGCTGCCCAGGAGCACCTCAGCAGCCTCCCGGTGGACACCCGCCATATTCGCAATCCGGCCACCTGCCCCGCCCCGCTGTTGCCGTTCCTGGCCTGGGAGCTGTCCGTTGATGAGTGGAACCCGGCTTGGGGTGAAGACGTGAAGCGTCGGGTGATCGCCGAAAGCATCAGCGTGCATCGTCGCAAAGGTACGCGTGGCGCTGTTCGTCGAGCGCTGGAAGCGCTATTCGGCGATGTCGGTTTCACCCTAGTGGAGGGTGCTGCCGGCGGTCTCTACAACGGGACGAAACAGCACAACGGCGCCGCCTTTTACGGCCAGTCCGAGCACTGGGCCAAGTACAGCGTGTTCATCAACCGCCCGATTTCTCAGCAGATGGCCGCGGACGTGCGCCGCATTCTCGCCGCCGTGGCGCCAGCCCGCTGCCATCTCCTCGAGCTCAACTTCAAGCAGGCCCTGAACGCCTACAACGGGGCTATCCGACACGACAACACCTACACGCACGGGGTCGCATAATGACCAACTTGACTGAATCTCCCAGCTGGGAGCCTGGCGTCTATCAGATCGAGCTCACCGACCCGGTGGTCGGCGGTTCTGATGGCATCTCCAACCGACAGGCCAAGCAACTCGCCAATCGCACCGGGTGGCTCAAGGCGCAACTGGAACAACTCGGCCTGGACAAGCAGCCACTGGACGCCACGCTGTCAGCGCTGGCCGGGCTCGCGGCTGCGGCAAACCAGATCATCTATGCCACCGGACCTGACCAATTCGCGATGGCGCCGTTGTCTGCCTTTATCCGCTCGAACCTCCTGCCCGCCGCAGACCAGGCCAGTGCTCGAGCCGCCCTGGCCGCCGCGCCACTGGCCACTCCGGCCTTTACCGGGACGCCCACGGCGCCGACAGCGGCGGCCGGCAACAACACCACCCAGTTGGCCACTACCGCCTTCGTTCAGGCAGCGATCGCGGCTTTGGTGGCGTCCTCGCCAGGGGCGCTGGACACTCTCAATGAACTGGCTGCCGCCCTGGGGAACGACCCAAGCTTCGCCACCACGATGACCAACGCTCTGGCCGGCAAGGCTCCGCTGGCCTCACCCACGTTCAGCGGGACACCGGCCGCTCCGACTGCGGCGAGCACCACCAGCACCACGCAGATCGCCACCACGGCATTTGTGCAGGCGGTCATTCGATTGTTTGGCTTGGGCGGTGCAACCCCACCCAACATCGGCGATCTCGACAACACCGAGATGGTTTCGGGCTTCTACCGCTTCCAGCAGGGCATCGATACCGGTACCGTGCCGCCGCCGTTCACGACAGCCAACTGGAACGGGACGGTGCTTGTCATCCGCTATGGCGGCGGAATCGTCCGCCAGATCGCCATGACGGTCTCGGGCTCGGCCATTGCCGACTCGCCCGCGATCTTCGTTCGCCATATCAACGCCTCGAAACTGGGCGACTGGTACTCGCTGGCCTTCGGCGAGAGCCCCACCTTCACGGGGACTCCTGCCGCACCGACTGCCCCGGTGGGCACGAATACCGCCCAGTTGGCCACCACGGCCTTTGTCCAGGCAGCAATTGCCGCCCTGGTCGATTCCTCGCCGGCTGCGCTGAACACCCTCAAGGAACTGGCGACCGCCCTGGGCAACGACGCCAACTTCGCCACCACTATGACCAATGCGCTGGCGGCCAAGGCCCCGCTGGCTTCGCCAGTGTTCACCGGCACGCCAGCGGTACCTACTCAGGTCCTCTCTGACAGCACCACCCAGGTGGTCAACAGCAGTTGGGTTCGGCAGGTGATGGCCCTCTTCGGTGTCGGCGGGGCAAGGGCGTACGCCAACACCCTGAATCTGGACGACGCGGCGATCGGCTCGATGTGTACCGTCAACGGCACCGAGAGCGAGGCGGCAGCGTTGAACTGGCCCGTAACTAGCGTGGCTGGTGCAACCGCGGTGCACTACAACGTCATTACCTTCGGACAGGCCGGGCGCATCACCCAAATCGCCTCCCAGGCCTACAGCGTCGGCGGCAACCAGGCGCGGACCTTCGTGCGGGCCAAGCATGACGCGGCCTGGTCGGGCTGGGATGAGTTGTTCACCAGCCGCAACTTCAACCCGGCACTCAAGGCCAACCTGGCAAGCCCTGCCCTTACCGGGACGCCGACTGCGCCAACCCCCGCCCTGAACGACAAGAGCACCAAGATCGCCACCACCGACTTCGTGCGTAAAAACGGGCGCAATCATGGGTCGGTTACATCGTTCAACGTGAGCACGACCCTGACGACGGCCCACGCCAACGCCATGGTCTATTTCTACGGCAGCACCGCTGGGCAAACGATCACCTGCCTGGCCTCGGCAAGCGCCGACGTCGGCACCGAAATCACCCTCATGAATCTGGGTGTGAACGTCACCGTCGCGCGCTCAGGGGCAGACACGTTCAACACCAACGGGATGACGTACACCAGCTTCACCCTGCGCCAGGGTGAGTCGGTCACGCTGATCTGCGTGGCTGCCGGCCAGTGGTTCGTGATGGGTACAGGCGTTCTGGGGATGGGCGGTAACTTCGGCGCCTCGCTCGGGGAGGTCGGCTGGCAGCAGTTGCCGTCCGGGCTGATTGTTCAGTGGGGGCTCACTGCTCCAGCCACCTCGGGCGACCTTACGCAGTCGTTGCCCATCGCGTTTCCGAACTACTTCCGCAGGGTTTTGGTCACGCAAGGCTATACCCCCGGCACCGGCTCCGTGGGCTATGCCGGTGCAGACAGAAGCGGCCTGGGCGCCTTCATCTGGCGGGGCAGCGCCGTCGGCAACTCCTACCAATACTGGGCAGTGGGCAACTAACACCATGCAGGGCGCCCTTGCCTGGCGCCCTGCTGTAAGGGGAAACCTATGCAGCAAATTCAAACCATGTTCTTCAGTGCGTCGCTCGTGGCCTTCTTCTGCGAAGAGGTACACGGGGCACGCAGCGTCTCGGCCGTCCACCCCGACTGGGTACGGCCAAACGTCCCCGTCGAGGTAGAGCCCGGCGATTCGATTGAGCTCCAGGACGGCACGATCTACACCAACACGACGGAAGAGCCCGTCACCGTCCAGGCTCCCGACTGGCTGGCCACGCCCACGCTGATCGAGGTCCCCAACCCCAGCACCAAGATTCCCGAGGACGCCGTCCAGGTACCGGCTGCCGAGTACCGTGCGCTGCTGGAGGGAATGAGCAACGGCAAGGTCTTGGCCAGCGACGCCGAAGGCCGCCCAGTGCTGCGCGATGCCCCACTCCCGGGAATCGCAGATTTGCGCGCGCTCATTGATAACCGTGTTGCTGAAGTGACGGCCAACTGGACACGCTTTGAGAACGAGTACCTGGAGCGCGAGGCTTCTGCTCGCACCTACAAGAATGGTGGCTATCAGGGCGTTCCGGCCGTGTGGGTGAAGGCATTCGCCGATGCTGCCTATGTGTTCGACCCGTCCAATCTGGAAGCGGCCGCCGCCATCTATCGCGAAGCCACTGACCTGATACTGGCCCAAGCAGACGGGCTGCGTGCTGCACAGCAGCAACTGGGCTGCCTGCGCATGCGCAAGTACGAGCTGAATCGACTCGAGGGGCAAGCCGCTGTCGATCGCTGCGCGGAAATTCTTGCAGCAGTGAACGCTCTCGCTGCCCAGATGAGCTGATCCAGGGCGAATTTAAGCCACGCTCGTCCGCACACCATTGAGCAGGAGTAAACTCAGAATATACTGTCTGCATATACAGTTGTTTTGAGGTTTTCCATGCACGACCTGGAAGACGCGGACGATTTCGGTTGCCTGGGCGTTCCGACCGACGAAGAGATGCTCCGGCAGCAGGTTCTGCTGCTGGAGAGCGAATACCAGGAATGCGCCAACCAGCTTCGCAAGGCAAAGCAGAACATCCGTCACCTGGTGGAGCAGCAGCAGCGCGTCAACGACGATCGAAGCCGGCTGCGAGTCCAGGTGGAAGAACTAACCCGGCGGGTCGAATGGCTGGACGGCTGGATCAAGGCACACCCACAGACCTACGAACCCCTCCATCCGACCTGGAACACCATCAAGTCGAATGGCATCCAGTGCTACCCCGTCCCTGCCAATTTTGACCCCATGAAATAGCCCCGCAAGCCGGGGCTTTTTCATGCCCGTCCTGTACCGGCCCTTCCTACAGGGCCCGTCGCTACCGCCGGGCTCGCGCGCGCGTCACCCTCAAGGCTCACTGATCTGGCACCCAGCCCTGCAGGAGCTCCCATGCCTAACGATTACCATCACGGCGCCCGAGTCGTCGAAATCAACCAGGGCAGCCGCCCCATCCGCACTATCTCGACGGGTGTAGTCGGCATGGTCTGCACGGCCAGCGACGCGGATGCCACCGTTTTCCCTCTGAACAAGCCCGCCCTGCTCACCGACGTGCTCACCGCTTCCGGCAAGGCCGGTGAGCTGGGCACCTTGGCCAAGAGCCTCGACGCCATCGCCGACCAGGCCAGTCCTGTGGTCGTGGTGGTGCGTGTGGCCGATGGCGAAGGTGCGGATGCCGCTGCCAAAGCCGCAGACCAGACTACCAAGATCATCGGCGGGGTCACTGTCGGCGGCCAATACACCGGCATGAAGGCCCTGCTCGCGGCCGAGGCCCAGCTTGGGGTGCGCCCGCGCATCCTGGGCGTACCGGGGCTGGATTCCCTGGCCGTCTCCACCGAGCTGGCCACCATCGCGCAGAAGCTGCGCGGCTTCGCCTATGCCAGCGCCTGGGAGTGCGAGACCGTGAGCGACGCGATCGCCTACCGCGAGAACTTCGGCGCCCGCGAGCTCATGCTCATCTGGCCGGACTTCGTGAACTGGGACACCACCACCAACGCCGACGCCCCGGCGGCTGCCGTCGCCCGCGCCCTGGGCCTTCGCGCCAAGCTGGACGAGCAGGTTGGCTGGCACAAGACCCTGTCCAACGTGCCGGTCAATGGCGTATCGGGTCTGTCCAAGGACGTGTTCTGGGACCTGCAAAACCCCAACACCGACGCCGGCCTGCTCAACGCGGCCGAGGTCACCACCCTGGTCCGTCGCGACGGCTTCCGCTTCTGGGGCTCCCGCACCTGCTCGGAAGATCCACTCTTCGCCTTCGAGAACTACACCCGCACCGCCCAGGTGCTAGCCGACACCATGGCCGAAGGTCACTTCTGGGCGGTCGACAAACCCATGCACGCCAGCCTGGTGCGCGACATCGTCGAGAGCATCAACGCCAAGTTCCGCGACCTCACCCGCCGCGGCTACCTGATCGGAGGTGAGTGCTGGTACGACCCGGCCTTCAACGACAAGGACACCCTCAAGGCGGGCAAGTTGTTCCTGGACTACGACTACACCCCCGTGCCGCCGCTCGAGGACCTCACCTTCCAGCAGCGCATCACCGATCGCTACCTGATCGACTTCGCCGCCCGCGTCAACGGTTGACCCATTCACCCGCGCGGCCGCTGGCCGCGCCGTAGGAGAGCCCCACCATGGCCCTGCCCAAGAAGCTCAAACACCAGAACCTGTTCAACGACGGCAACAGCTACGTGGGCGTCGTCGCCTCCGTCACCCTGCCGAAACTCGGCCGTAAGCTCGAGGCCTGGCGCGGCGGCGGCATGGACGGCCCGGTCAAGGTCGACCTCGGCCACAGCGATGACGGTATCCAGCTCGAGTGGACCCTCGGCGGCATCGACCTGCTGGTCCTGCGCCAGTTTGGCGCGGTGCGTGCCGATGGCGTGATGCTGCGTTTCGCCGGCTCCTTCCAGCGTGACGACACCACCGAAACCAGCGCCGTGGAGGTGGTTGTGCGCGGCCGGCACGAAGAAATCGACCTGGGCGAATCGAAGCCAGGCGAGGACACCGAGCACAAGATCACCACCACCTGCAGCTACTACAAGCTCACCGTAGACGGCGAAGTGATCATGGAAATCGACCTCCTCAACTTCATCCTCATCGTCGACGGCGAGGACCTGCTCGCTGCCCACCGCGCCGCGATCGGCCTGTAATCCATGCCGCTCGCCGGACACATCCCGCCGGCCCGTTCGCCGGCACCCCCAACCCAAAGGAGCAACCCCATGGAACGTACCGAAACCACCCAGGCCATCGCCCTGGACGAGAAGCCCAAGAACCCCGGAGAGGAAGTCATCACCCTCGACGTGCCCCTGGTGCGCGGCAACACCACCATCACCGAAGTGACCCTACGCAAGCCCATGAGCGGCGAGCTGCGCGGCGTCACCCTCCTGGATCTGGCCCAGATGGATGTGTTGGCCCTGCGCAAGGTCATTCCGCGCATCAGCACCCCCACCCTCACCGACAACGAAGTCGGCCGACTGGACCCAGCGGACCTGATGCAGTGCGGCGTAGCGGTGGCCAGTTTTTTGGTGAGGAAGGCCGAGAAAGAGGCCTTCCTCGTCGCGTAGAAGACGCCATGGGCGACATCGCCCTGGTGTTCCACTGGGCGCCAGCGGATATGGACCCGCTGTCGCTTTCTGATCTGATCGAATGGCGGGAGAACGCCAGGATTCGCTGGGAGCAAACACATGGCGCGTGATCTGCAACTAAAGGTCATTCTGGATGCAGTTGACCGCGCCACGCGGCCCATCCGCGCCATCACCCAGAGCAGCAGCGGCCTCGGTCGCCAGCTCAAGGAAACCCGCGAGCACCTGAAGTCCCTCGAACAACTGCAGCGCCAGGCCACCGGCTTCAAGAAGTACCAGGAGGAGTTGCAGGGCACCGGTACCGAGCTCCAGCAGGCCCGCGACAAGCTGGGCGCCTATCAGCGCGCCATGGAAGCTCACAAGGTCACCCAGCAGGCCCTGGGCGCCGAGGTGAACGTCCACCGCCGCGCCGTCAGCAACCTGCAGAGGGCTCTCCTCTCCGCCAAGGAACCCAGCGCCGCCCTCAACCAGCAGTACCTGATGGCCCGCGATCGCCTCACCCAGCTCGAAACCGGCTACCGCCAATCCCAGAGCCAAATGCGACGCTACAAGGACGACATCGCCAAGACCACGGCGGCAGTGCAGACCCTCAACGGCCGGCACCAGGACCAGAGCCAGCGCCTTGCGAACCTGCGTACCCGGCTGGAAAGCGCCGGCATCAGCACCGACAACCTGGCCACCCACGAGCAGCAGCTCGCCGCCGGCATGGTAAAGGCCAACGCGGCCATCCAGGCGCAGCAGGCCAAGCTGGCAGAGCTCACCCGGAAGCAAGAAGCCCTCAACCGCGTGCGCGCCCAATACGACCGCACCCAGCAGCTCGCCGGCAGCATGGCCGGAGCCGGGGCCGCCTCGGCGGCAACCGGTGCCGCGATGGGCGCGCCTGTCATCGGTAGCCTCAAGAGCTACATCGACTTCGAGGACGCCATGCTCGGCGTGGCCAAGCAGGTGGAAGGCGCGCGCGACGACAACGGCAAGCTCACCGCCACCTATTACGAGATGGGCGATGCCATCAAGGCCATGAGCGAGCGCATCCCCATGGCCACCACCGAAATCGCCGCCCTGGTCGAGGGCGGCGCGCGCATGGGCATCCAGGGCAAGGACAACCTGCTGAAGTTCGCCGAAGTGGCCGCCAACGCCGCCACCGCATTCGAGCTGCCGGCCGACCAGATCGGCGAGAACCTCGCGCGTATCGCCAACCTCTACAAGCTGCCGATCAAGAACATCAGTCAGCTTGGTGATGCCATCAACTATCTGGACGACAACGCCCAGTCCAAGGGCGCCGACATCATCGACGTAATGCAGCGCACGGCCGGCGTCACTGCGTCGGTGGGCATGAGCTTCCGCGATGCGGCAGCCCTGGGCTCCACCTTTCTCAGTCTGGGGGCCTCAGCGGAGGTAGCCGGTACCGCCACGAAGGCCATGATTCGCGAACTCTCCATCGCAGCCGATCAGCCCAAGCGCTTTCAGAACGGCCTGAAGACTCTAGGCCTGGACGCGGCGGCCTTACAGTCCGACATGGTCAAAGATGCCACCGGCACCATCCAGAAGGTGCTGGAAGCCGTCAACAGGCTGCCACAGGACCAGCAGCTCAGCGTCACCACCCAGTTGTTCGGCAAGGATTACGGCGACGACGCCGCCAAGCTGGCGAACAACATCCAGGAATACCGCCGTCAGTTGGAGCTGGCCAACGCGGCCGGCGGCAATGGGTCCATGCAACGCGAGGCCGATATCCGAGCGGATGCGATGTCTGCACGCCTGGAAATGGCGCAGAACCGTCTGTTCAATCTCTCCAGCGGCTTGGGCGAAACCCTCCGGCCCACACTCGTTGAGCTGCTGGAAGGGTTCGGCGCGATCGTCGGACGCATTTCGGCCTGGGTGAAAGCCAACCCAGAACTTACTGGACAGATCCTCAAGACAGTCGCTGGCGTTGCCGCCTTGGCGACCGGCTTCGGTGCCGTGGCCCTTGCCATGGCTGGATTTCTGGGGCCATTCGCCATGTTCCGCTACGGCCTGGCGCTCACCACCATTCGGGGCGTCAGCTTGGGTGGCGTCCTGCTCAACATCGGAAGAAAAGCGCTGCCCCTGGTGGCTACAGGATTGCGCCTTCTGGGCGCCCTGGCTCTGGCGAACCCCATCCTGGCAGTTATCACCGGCATCGCGCTCGGGGCCACCCTGATCTATGCCAACTGGGACAAGCTGGGCCCCTACTTCGAGGGCATGTGGGCCGAGATCAAGGCAGGCTTCAACGGCGGCCTTGGCGGCATCATCACCACCCTGATGAACTTCAACCCGGTCGGCCTGGTGTACCGCGCCTTCGCGGAGGTGTTGAACTACCTCGGCCTCGATCTGCCGGTGCGCTTCACTGAGTTCGGCAACATGATCGTCCGAGGCCTGGTTAACGGTCTGCTGGCAGGCCTTAGCCAGATCAAGGGCGCCATCAACCAGGTAGCCAGCTCCACCATCGGCTGGTTCAAGGAAAAGCTCGGCATCCACAGCCCGTCGCGCGTGTTCGCTCAATTGGGCGGCTTCACCATGCAGGGCCTGGAACAAGGGCTCGCCGGGGGCGAGAAGGGGCCGCTCAGCCAGATGGCCGACACGGCCAAGCGCCTCGCACAGGCCGGCGCCGTCTCGATCGGCCTGACGGCGGCCAGCATGGCCACCGCCACCCCGGCGATCAGCAACGTCGAACCGCTGAATATCGACAAGCGGGCACCCCTGGGCGCAGCCCGCGCAGCACCGGCCAGCGCTCCGGCGTTTCCGCCCATCACCGTTCAGGTCTACGCAGCCCCAGGCATGAGCGAGCAGCAGCTTGCCCAGTTGGTTGGCCAGAAGGTCGGCGAAGCACTGGCCCAAGCATCCCGCGCCAGCCAGGCCCGCGCCCGTAGTTCGCTCAGCGACCAGGAGTAACCGCCATGATGATGGCCCTCGGCATGTTCGTCTTCGGAATGGAGACGCTCGCCTACCAGGAGTTCCAACGGCAGCGCGAATGGCGCCACGGCTCGACCTCGCGCATCGGTACCAACCCGGCGCGCCAGTTCCTAGGTAAGGGTGACGACACCATCACCCTGCCCGGCGTGCTGGTACCGGCACTGGCCGGCGCCGCCATCAGCCTCGACACCCTGGCCTACATGGCCGACACCGGAAAGGCCTGGCCCCTGGTGGAGGGTACCGGGCGCATCTACGGTGCCTGGGTAATCGAGAGCCTGAGCGAAACGCGCACCTACTTCTTCAGTGACGGCGCCGCCCGCCGCATCGAGTTCACCCTCACCCTCAAGCGGATCGACGAAGGTCGCGTGGATATCCTGGGCGCGGCAACCAGCACTGCCGGCGACATCCTGCGGGGGCTGTTGTGATGGTGGGTGGCATCATTGACGGCGCTCAGCGCCTGTACCGCGAAACTACCGCCTACCCCCGCCCTATCTGCCGCCTGGTGGTGGATGGCCAGGACATCACGTTGGCGATCGAGCAGCGCCTCGTCAGCCTCGACCTCACCGACAACCGAGGCATGGAAGCGGACCAGTTGGACGTGGTACTCAGCGACCACGACGGGATGCTGGCCATCCCGCCGCGTGGTGCTGTACTGAGGCTCTGGCTGGGCTGGAGCGATACCGGTCTGGTGGACAAGGGCAGCTTCACGGTGGACGAAACCGAGCACAGCGGCGCACCCGATCAACTCAGCATCCGTGCCCGCAGCGCCGACCTGCGCGGCGGGCTCAAGGCCAAGCGCGAGCGCAGCTGGCACGCCACCACCATCGGCGCCGTGGTGAGTGCGATTGCCGCCGCCTACGGCCTGTCCGCCGTGGTCAGCTCGGCACTCAGCATCATCGACGTGCGGCACCTGGACCAGGCCAACGAGTCGGACGCCAACCTGCTCACCCGCCTGGGCCAGGAGCACGACGCCATCGCCACCATCAAGGCCGGGCACCTGCTGTTCATGCCCGCCGGCAAGAGCACCACCGCCACCGGCCTGGCCCTACCCCATGTGACCCTGACCCGCCTGGACGGTGACCAGCACCGCTTCCTGCAGGCCGATCGCGACAGCTACACGGGCGTGAAGGCGTACTACTACGAGGTGAACAGCGCGGAGAAGAAGGAGGCGATTGCCGGCGGTGGTGACAACCTCAAGGAACTGCGCCACAGCTACACCGACCAGGCCAGCGCCTTGCGCGCCGCCCGGGCAGAGTGGCGCCGCCTGCAGCGCGGTACCGCCACCCTAAGCTACACCCTGGCCAAGGGCCGCCCGGAGCTGATCCCGGACCAGACCTACACCCTGGCCGGCATCAAGGCGGAGATCACCGAGCAGATCTGGGTGGGTGGCAACATCCGCCACAGCTTCAGCCCGGAGGCCTTCACCACCAGCCTCGAGCTGGAGTCCAAGCTGCCGGACGAGGAAGTCGCCGACCTGGCCGAAGGTGGCCAGGGCAACTACACCGGCATCGTTGCCTGGTACCGCGACGAGAAAACGGGGGAACAGAAGAAGGTCACCAAGGGCGATCAGACCAACCCCCGGCGCCTGGTACACCTCTATGCGTCGAAATCCAACGCAGAGCGGGCAGCGGAAAGGGAGTGGAAGCGGATGCAGGAAAAACAGAAGGTCCCGTAATGGGGCATTCTCGTATGCCTTAGTAGCGCTATGGCATCGAGTGGGGTAGGGTTCGAAGATTTGGCGCGATAATTCGATTTATATTAGATAGCGTTGCGAAATTTTATGGAGCGTTGGAGGTATTTGTGTTTGAAATAAAAAGCTTTATTGATGGTTATGAGGTGGTTGGCTCTGGGGTTCTTCATTTAGGGGTGCCAAGATGCAAGATAGTGTTCGATGGTATGCCAATCGAAATGGAGTTTAAAAATGACTTGGGAGCAGTTCGTTACGATATGAGGGTCGAAGGCAGGACCTTGTATTTCGATCTTTATAATTTTAAGAACTCCCTTGGCGAAGGTAGGGTTGAGCCAATTGTTATTGCTCAGGCGCAGGGAAGGTCTGTTCTGTTTTCTTTTTATGTTGAGACCTTGGGTGGGCAGGGCGATGTGAGAGTAATGAGTTATTCATTCCTCTTGGGGGCCAACGAGAATGGCTGAGCCAGTTGCTGGAAGGATTGATTCTGGTGAGGTTGGGAAGCAGGCGCCTCAGCCAAGGTCAGGTATACCCGGGAAAATTACCGAGAACATTGGCACTGGGGAAAATGCAAAGAATTCCATAGTTTGGATGACAATTACTTGGAGCTTTATCATTGCCGCAGTTGTGAGCGGTTGTGTATTTCTTCTAAGTTTGCGTTCTTGTGGAGATTTTGTTGATGATATGAAGACAGTTTGGTCAATATTTGTTCCTATAATAACCTTGGCTCTAGGTTATGCCTTTGGTAAGAGCAAGTAGTGTTTCCATGTTTCTCGCCTGTCGGGTTGTGGGTGGTCGTTTGATCTTTTGACTGAACCACACCACCCGGCAAAGCCACGACGGCGCGTAGACCACTCCGTCCATGAAAAAGGCGCCTCAAGGCGCCTTTTTTGATTCTGGATCAGTTGGCCGGTGGTTGCGTCGTACGCGTCGCCATGGCTGATACGAATCGCAGCACGTTCTCTTGGCGGTTGTCATCGAGCTGGCGATACCACCGAATCAGAATCAGCTCCTGGTGCGTGAGCTGGGTGGGATGCAGGGGGTGATCCTTGGCGGTACAGCTGACTGCCTGCTGAAGCGACAACATGCGCGAACTCCATACGCGAACTACTGTATGTCCATACAGTATATGGGTGCACTGGCTTTGCCAACTGTCCAAAACTTTACATGTCAAAAAAGAAGCCCGGCGCTTGGCCGGGCTTCTTGTGCATCCTGGCTGCAGAGGTCAGCCATTTCCTACCTGGTCACCACCTTTCGTGCTCGCGGCCATAGGGGGTAAGGTCAGGTAGACGCCATTCTCGCCCCAGCCCTGCAGCGTACCGTCGGACAGGATCATGTAGTGCTCATTGAAATTGTTCTCAGGGAGCTCTAGGCGCAGTCCTCCATCGGGTAGCTTCTGCGCGAGATACTCTTCGGTGTTCTTGCCGCCATCGGAAAACACGGAGTCGATGAAGTACTTCCCGTCCTTCGTGTAGAGCACCATCACATGGCCCAGGGCGCCATCACGCAGCCAACTGCCGACTCGGCTCGGGTAACCCGCCAGATCGACAGCAGATAGCTTCTGGTAGTCGTCCGCACTCAAGCCGATCAGCGTGCTTTCGTAGTCCGGGTCAAAGCTGGCATTGGCCCAGTAGGTGCTTTCGGTCTGGCCCTCGACTCTGAAACCGATGAAGGTCCTGTCGGCATCGAACTTGGAGTCCTCCCGAATAGCCTTGGCCACTTCGGCTAGCTCTGAATCGGTCAAACGCCGTGGCAGGGTGGCTTCCACCTTGCGCGGGCGACCCTCGCGGAACTCGTCCTGGGTAATGGTGTAGCTAATTGCAGGCTTGCTGGAAGTCTCCTCAACGGACTTGATCACGCCCAGCTGAAGCGCGCATGCCACCACGACAAGGCCAGAAAAAACGCCAGCAGTGCTACCGGCCAGCTGTCGGGAAAACCACCCCTTGCCACCGGCTTTCATCCGTTTCGCAAGCAACCACCACACGCCCACTACAGCCGCTAAAGCCAGCAACGCCACAACACCATCCATCACACACTCCCTCTGTTGAAACGCATCCCTACTACTCCTTCTGGTTTTGGGTTTTCTAAGCGGTGGGTCCCATGCTGGTTGCCGCAAGGGCAGAAATTAGGTGGGCGACCGCTTCCTGATCCTTTTCGCTCAAGGAGTGGTACTGCTCAAGGATTCGGGAATCTGCTGCGCTGATGCTGTCAGCGGGCAGCGGAACGTGTTGTCCAGTCACCACGTAGAGAATATCCACCCCTACATCAGCAATTGCAGCCAGGTACGCGGCATCTGGACTGCGATCCCCTTTCTCGTAGTTGTACTGGGTGTTCTTCGAGACGCCAGCCTGCGCGGCGAAATCGGTCTGGTTCGATCCCAGACGTTCACGTTCTTGTTTCAGGCGGTCCCCAATTCCCACAAATGTCTCCATAAGGCGTTGACAGTCCCAAAACATTGGGAAAGAATGTGCCTGCAATCACACGAAATCACACGAATTTGAACTATGCCGAACGCCAGCATCGACGAGCAAGCCCGCGCGGCTGCCCGCAAGCGCCTCGAGGATCAGGGAATGTCCCTTCGGGACTTCGCCCTGAAGCACGACCTGAACCCCAGCACCGTCTATGCGGTGCTCAACGGCCAGAAGAAATGCCTTCGCGGTGAAGCCCACCGCGCCGCAGTCCTGCTCGGCATCAAGGAAGGCGTGGTCAACGATAGTCCCCTGGCCGTCAAGGATGAACGAGAAGATGAAACGCCCCATTCTTGACACCCGCCGCAAGGTCCTCAGCGCCGTGATCGCCGCCTACCCGGGCGGCCGGGAATGCGCCGCAGCCCGCCTGGGCCTGGACCTGAAGAAGTTCGACAACCACCTCTACGAGAACGCCGGCCACCGCCCCCTGAGCGATGAGCAGGTGCTCCAGCTCGAGCAGGACACGCGCACCACCTACCTCGCCGATTACATCTGCGGCATGTACCAGGGCGTGTTTGTGTCCATGCCGGAAGTGGGCGAGCTCGACAACGTCGACCTATACGCCCGCTCGATCAAGACCGAAGTGAAGGAAGGCCGCGTCGGCCAAGTCATCGCCAAGGCGCTGGCAGACCAGCGCATATCTCAGGTGGAAGCCGACGAAATCTTCGCGGCGCACCGCGAACACATGGCAGCGATCGCCGAGGAAGTACGCGCGGTGATTGCCCTACACATGGAGCGCAAGCAATGAGCAAGGGAAGCGTCTACAAGCTCGTCTGCCCAGCCTGCGGCGGGAAAATGCGTATCCGTAACAGCGAGGGCCAGACCCCGGTGTTCCGTTCCATGTACGCCCAGTGCCTGAACATCCCCTGCGGAGCCACCTTCTCCGGCTCCATGAGCTGGGACTACCAGTTGAGCCCCTCCGGCCTGGACAAGCCCCGTGTGGTGCTGCCCGTGGCCCCAGCCGTGGCACGCATGCAGGCCCTGCGGGACAACCGCGAGGCCTCCGATCAACTCGACCTGTTGGACACCCTGCACGAGGAGGCCTACGCATGAGCCAGATCGTTATGGAAAACCCGCAGCAGTACCGCGTGGCCATGCAGGCCGCTGCTCTGGCCTTCCTGGAGCGCCACCAGGGCCAGCACCTTGACCAAGAGGAACTGGCCGAGCGCACCACCCGCCACCTGGTGGAAGCGCTCGACGTGCCCACCTTCATGGCGTCCCGCTTGGTGCATCTGGCCCTCAGCCAGTTGCACAACGGCGCTGAGTGGGTCGGCCTGGATCTCGCGGCCGGCCCTGATGAACACCTGGTGATCCTGGTGGACACCGACAGCGGCCAACGCGCCCTGATTCCGCGCCGGATTCTCTCCGACGCCTTCCTCGCCCAAGCCGGCGCCCGATAACCCGAACCTTTGACCCAGCCCATGCCGTGGGTTTGGGGAAGTTACACCCGCAATTCGAGGACGCCGCCATGCCAGACGCCGTTGCGATCCAGTTGGACATGCCCAAGCCCGTGGCTGAGGCCTGGCTCGCCAGCCTGCGCGCCGAGCTGAACAGAGCCATTACCGAGCACTGGTATGACGACCGCTACCGCACCGTTCCGGCCGGTCTGCGCAGCCGCCGCATCCTCGACGACTACCCGGCCCTGTCCGGACACAAACGCACCATTGGCGCGCTGAAAGCCGCCCTTGCCGCCAACCAGTAAGGCACTTCCATGACGATGCACGAGAGATTCAGGGGCGAGGTGCTCCGCCGTATCGAGTCCGACTTCGGACTCCAGCACATGCGCGGCACCAACTACATGCGCAAGGGCGTCTGCCCTGCGCCTCGCTGTGGCAAGAAGACCCTGTACACCTTCCACGACTCGCCCTGGATGCTGATCTGCGGCCGACCGGAGAAGTGTGGCCACCGCATCCACGTCAAGGACCTGTACGGCGACCTGTTCAACGATTGGAGCGAGCAGGCACCGGCCACTGCCGAGAACCCGACCGCGACGGCCCGCGCCTATCTGGAAATGGCTCGAGGCTTCCGCATCGAGCTGATTGAAGGCTGGTTCACCCAGGAGAACTACTGGAGCCGCGAGGTCAACGCTGGCAGCGCGACTGTTCGTTTCCCCCTGGAAAAGGGCGGCTACTGGGAACGGCTGATCGATCGCCCCGAGCGCTTTGGCAAGCAGAAGGCCCGCTTCAAGCCGGGCGAGAGCTACAAGGGCGTCTGGTGGTGCCCGCCTTCGCTCAACCTTGTGGAAGTGCGCGAGCTTTGGATCGTCGAGGGCATCTTCGACGCCATCGCCCTGCTCCACCACGACATGGCCGCCGTCTCCATGATGAGCAGCGCGCCCTGCCCTACCGAGTCGCTCAAAGCCCTCAAAAAGGCCTGCCAGGAGGCGGACAAGCCGCTGCCGCGCCTGGTCTGGGCGCTGGATAACGAGCCGGTCGCCAAGGCCAACATGCGCAGCTGGGCCAAGGAAGCCCGCGAGCTGGGCTTTAAGTGCGAGGCGGCAGTCATCCCGCAGCGCAGCGGCAAGAAGGTCGACTGGAATGACCTCCACCAGCGCTGGGCCTTCATCGAAAGCGACGACGACCGCGCCAAACGTATCCAGCTGGACCTGGATGAAGCTCGCCACCAGGGCGCCCTGCTGCTGGCCGAATCGGCCGAAGAAAAGGGCCTGCTCATGTACACCTGGGAAGAGCGCCGGGAGTTCCATTTCTCGTTCCGCTCCCGCCTCTACTGGTTCCGGCTGGACGAGGAGAAATACAGCAAGACCATGCGTGAGCTGGAGAGCGACGAGAACCATGAAGCCGCGCTGCTCAACGAAAAACAACGCCGCGACCAAGCTCTGCGCCAGAGTGGGTCGGTAACGCGCATCGGCAACTGCTACTTCCAGGCCCTGTACTTCATGCGGAACGAGCAGACCGACGAGGCCTGGTACTACTTCCGCGTGGAGCGCCCCGAAGCGCCCACCGTCAAGAGCACATTCACGTCCGCCCAGATCTCGTCGGCGCCGGAGTTCAAGAAGCGCCTGCTGAACGTGTGCAACGGCGCCCTGTTCTCCGGAACCCCGCAGCAGCTGGAGCGCATGCTCGAGGGCCAGCTCGACACCCTCAAGACCGTGAACACCATCGACTGGATCGGCTACAGCCGCGAGCACGGCGTATATGTCTTCAACGACATCGCCATCGGCGACGGCAAGGTCCACCAGCGCAACGAAGAGGACTTCTTCGACATCGGCAAGCTGAGCATCAAGTCCCAGAGCCAGTCCCCCGTGCTGCACATCAACCCGAATCTGAGCGAGTTCAACGAGGGTTGGTTCGAGCTGTTCTGGAAGTGCTTCGGTGTACGTGGCGTGGTGGTGCTGGCCTGGTGGCTAGGCTCCCTGTATGCCGAGCAGATCCGCCAGATTCACAAGTCCTACCTGTTCCTGGAACTGATCGGCGAGGCCGGATCCGGCAAAACCACCTTGGTGGAGCTGCTGTGGAAGACCTGCGGTCGGACAGAGTACGAAGGCTTCGACCCGTCCAAGGCCACTGCCGCCAGCCGCGCGCGGAACTTCGCCCAGGTGGGCAACCTGCCGGTGGTGCTGATTGAGTCGGAGCGTGAGCAGAAGGAAGGCGCCCCGGTGAAGCACTTCGACTGGGACGAATTGAAGACCGCGTACAACGGCCGCAGCGTCCGCTCCACTGGTGTGAAGAACAACGGCAATGACACCCGAGAGCCGCCCTTCCGCGGTGCCCTGCTGATCGCCCAGAACAACGCGGTCAACGCCTCCGAGCCGATCCTCCAACGCCTGGGCCACGTCCACCTGACCCGAGAGCACCAGAGCCCGGAAACCAAGCTGATCGCCGAGCAACTGGAGCGCATGCCGGTGGAGCAGCTGAGCGGCTTCCTGATCAAGGCCCTGAAGCCTGAGCAACAGATCATGAAGCTCATGGACGAACGCACCTCCGGCTATGAACAGCAGCTGCTGGCCCTGCCCGGCGTCCGCACCGTGCGTATCGCCAAGAACCACGCGCAGCTGCGCAGCCTGGTGGACTGCCTGCAACTGGTCGTGCCGCTCAGCGACGAGCGCGCTGCCCTGGTGCATAGCGAAATCGCCACCATGGCCCAGGAGCGGCAGCAGGCTATCAACGCCGACCACCCCATCGTGACCAGCTTCTGGGAGCTATTCGAGTTCCTCAACGGCCCGCTGGACGAGCCGGGCGGCACCCTCAACCACTCCCGCAAGTCGGCTTTCGTCGCCCTCCACCTCAACGAGGTGATCGAGATGGCGGCCAACAAGAAACAGCAGGTGCCCCCGCTCAGCGAGCTCAAGCGCCTGCTCAAGACCAGCAAGTCGCCGAAGTTCCTGGAGACGAACAAACCGGTCAACTCGGCGCGCGCGGAGGACATTTCCGGCCAGCCCAAGACCGTCCGCTGCTGGTTGTTCCAGTTAGTTTGACGAACCCCGCCTAGGCGCTGCAACGCCAGGCACCACCCCAAAGGAGAAGCACCATGCAAGACCACCACGAACCCACCGGCCGCGAACTGCTGCTCACCCTGCTGGGTAGCGGCCTCGCCTTGGTCCTGCTGATCGTCGCCGGCAACACCGCCCCTGACCTGGTCCTCGCGCTAATCCAGCGCCACTGAATCCCAGCCCGGGCGCTGCAACGCCCGGGCCTAACCCCAAAGGAGAAGCACCATGCAACTGAACGTAGAACGCGGCGCCCCTGCCACCGGCAAGACCATCCGCCTGATCCAGACCGCCCGCGCGTCCGGCCAGGACGAGCACCAGATCATCACCGGCAACGCCTACAAGCCCGCCGACTTGGAGCTGCTAGTCCGTCACCGCATCAGCCGCGGGGCCAAGGTCATCTGCATCGACGAGTGCAGCGAGCAGCACATCGAGTGCCTGCAGCGCCTCGGAGGCCGCCTGCCCGACGAACTGACCATCCATGCCGTTGTGTCGTACTGAGGAAAGTCGCAATGAGCACACCTGACCGCGACGCCTTCGACGCCCTGTTCCAGTACCAAGAGGAACGACCCGCCATCCGTGAGGCCGGAATCGCCGCCCTGCAGCGCCTGGTACCTGTAGCGCGCCGCGATACAGGCCAGAGCGGCGTCATCGGCAGCTTCCTGCTCGGGCTCTACAACGGCCCGGCATTCCCCTTCGATCTGACCCGGCTCCGCGCCCTGGACGCGGGCCTATTCGACGACTGCGTCGCCGTCCTATGCCTGGACAACTGCCCGGAAATGGAGGTGCACGAATACCTGCCGAACGGCGACGCCATCTGGGCCGAGCTGCGCGAGAACTGGGGCTGAACAGCCCAGGAAGAAGAGGCGCCGGGGAGCTGCAACTCCCCGACGCCAACCACCCCAAAGGAGAAGCACCATGCAAGTGAATCAACCCCAAGGCGGCGCCGCTGAGGCTACCACCGCTGCCAACATCAAGCGATACGTCGTCTCGGATCAGATCGGCGACGACCAGGTGACGCTGGAGGTCAACCACGACCTACTCACCGAAGAGCTGGCCACCATGATCAACCAGTTCTGGACCGACTCCAGGAGTCGAGTTGCCGAAGAACAAGGCGACGTTGTCCGCACTGTCATTCGCCTCTTCGGCGAATGGATGATCAACAAGATGCTCGCCCAGGGTGGAGCCGAGTTCACCGAGAAGTCGCGCAACCCGCTGTCTGGCGATAACCCTGGCCCGTACTGGACTGCTGACATCCACAACGAGGAAGGATGGGGTGGAACTGTCGAAGGGAGCTTGTTCGGGCGCTGCGGCATCCGCTGCGTGGCGGCCAGCGTTTACGTGATCGACTTCGACACCTTGCAGGTAGACGAGGTGACCCATGGCTGAGCGCATCCGGCCGACCATGGCCAGCCACCGCCTGGACCTGCCCAGCACCTGCGACATCTGCGGCAAGGCCCGCTCCACCCGCCGCCACCAGCGTTGCAGCCAGATCCGCCAGCAGCGCAAAAACGCTGAGTGGGCGACCTACATGGACAACATCAAGGCGAAGAAAGCCCAGGGAGGGCGCCGCTATGCGCGTTGAATTCATCAGCACCGCGACCAAGTCGCCCCGCCAACTACGCCAGAACTTAAAAGCCCAGGGCCACAGTTCTGTCGAGCTGGAGGCCGGGCTCTACAACTTCACCACCCTGCTCGCCAAGCTGAAGGCCATCCGCAGCGAGTCCGCCCGCATGCCGGCGGTGCTCCTCACCGACTGCCATCCAGACAACCTGGACGGCCTCAAGCGCCTGAACCTGCATCAGGACCTCGACCTTGAGGGCGTGACCCTGTATGCGATGGTGGAGGTGGCAAAGTGATCGAGTACAACATCACGAGCCTATCCGCTGGAAAGGACAGCTTGGCTGCCGCTCTGCTGATGAAGGAGCGCGAGGTCGAGAACGGCATACTGGCGTTCGCCGACACCGGCAATGAGCACGAGCTGACCTACGAATACTTGGACTACTTGGAGAGCGTGCTCCCCTTCCCCCTACGTCGAGTCCGGGCCGACTTCACAGCAGCGATAGCCGCTCGACGCCAGATGATGCTTTCCGTGATCGCCGGAACCCACAAGGAACGCACCAACGCCAAGTACCACTGGACACCGGAGACGGCTGAGCGCGCGCTGTCGGTGTTGCATCCGACCGGCATTCCCTTCCTGGACATGTGCTTGGTACACGGCCGATTCCCATCGACCAAGGTCAAGTTCTGCACCATTGAGCTCAAGATCCAGCCTATGGAGCAGCAGATACAGAACCCACTGCTTACCGAAGGCCACGACATCATGTCGTGGCAAGGCGTCAGGGCCGACGAGTCGCCGGATCGCGCCAGCCTGGTGGAACTGGAATGGAAGTTGACCAATCGCGCGAGCGGAGCGGAGCTCTGGCATTACCGTCCAATCCACAAATGGACTGCTGAGCAGGTATTCGAAATCGCCCGGCGACACGGGATCAAACCGAACCCGCTTTACCTGATGGGTATGAGCCGGGTCGGCTGCATGCCCTGCATCAACGCAGGTAAAAACGAGATCCTGGAGATCAGCAGGCGCTTCCCTCAGGTCATCGACCAGAAGGAAGCCTGGGAGGCGAATGTCTCGATGTCATCCAAGACCCGTGCCGCAACGTTCTTCCCTGCCCGTGACCTGGGAGCCAGAAATGCCGCAGCGATCGACCCTTCGAAGCACGGCATCCGTGGCCGAGTTGAATGGTCCAAGACCAGCCGAGGCGGCACCCAGTACGACATGCTGCGTTCCGACAGTCCGACGGAGCTTTGCAGTTCGATCTATGGCCTTTGCGAGTAGGAACCGACCATGACAGACCAGACCGAACGCCAGCACATGCTGGAATGTGAGGCCCGGTACTGGCTCCGGCGTGGCAATACCACGCCGGAGAAGATCACCGAGCTCGAGAAGTCTCTCGCCAGGCGCGGGGCCGCAGCAGTTGAAAGACTAATCGAAGAAATGCGCCGCCAATGGACGCGGCGCCAAGAGTGGCTGGGAGGTGGAAACGGTGGCCAGTGAGCTGGATAGGTTTTTGAGGGAGGCCGAGGTGCTGGAAGCCATCAGCCTGGCACGCTCGACACTCTGGCGGGAGGTGAAAGCTGAGCGCTTTCCCAGCCCGGTGCAGATCACGCCCGGGCGTGTAGGCTGGAGACAGTCGGAAATCAACCGCTGGTTGGAAAACCCGATGGGGTGGACACCAAAAAGGGCCGCATGAGCGGCCCTACTTCTTGGCCTCGATGACGTTTTTTTCCAACCAGGCGGCCCAGCGATCGAGGCCGCGCTTCTTCTCCTGGAAGTAGTCGTATCGGTCGTAGTGCTTGGACGACACGTCGTTGAAGGCGTGTCCCTGAATTCGGTCCCTCAGTTCCTTGGTGAGCCCGGCCTTGGCCATCAGCGTCTTGCAGGTGCGCCGGATGTCTCGAAGCGTGAACGGGCCGTTGAACGATTTTTCATGCCGTTCCTGCAGTTTTCTCACCGCCCTGGATAGAGACTGTGGGTTCAGCGACTTCCCTTCTTCTTTGCCCTGGAACGGATAGGCGCCCTCCTTATTGATGCACTCCATTTCCTTCAGGCAGGCTCTAATCAGCTTGTTGTAGGGCACCACATGCATCGCCCGCTCCCCCTCGCCGCCCTTGCCATTGCGGATCATCACATGGTCGCGTTGATACATCGTCCGATCAGAGCGGAGCAGTTGTTCCGGTCGTTGGCCACCGCTGGCTATCAGGAACTTGAGCAGCTCGGACGTCGTAAGGGATAGTTTCTCCGGCAGCAGGTGCCAGAGCGCTTTCAGCTCGTCCTCAGTAAGCGCCCGTTCCCCCGGTTGCTCCCAGTCTTCCTGGACGGGGACGCTGGCCACCGGATTGCTGGTCAGCCCGAAGCGGTTTTCCTGTTCCAGGTAAGTGCGGGGGTTGTAGTCCTGCTGAAGGGCGCTTTGAAAGGCCGAATGAAGGCGGGAGCGCACCCGGTTCGTCATGGTGGTAACGCCGCCGGCAATCATCTTGGCCAGTATGTCGCGGATATCGGCGGGCCCGATCAACACGGCCGGACGCTCCACCAGGGTGGGGAATGGCTCGGAAACGTAGCGTTTGAACGACCACTCGACGTGCTCAGCGCTGGCGGCCTTCTCCTCCTTCAGCTTGGCGACATATGCGGCCATCAGTTCCTTGAAGGTGCCCGCCTCGACCTGGACTTCCTTTTCCTCACGGCACCGGTCCCGTGCATCCGTGAGCGCCATAGTCGGCCAGGTGCCCAGCTTCGTCTTCAGCTTCCGCCCGTTCTTCCGGCGCTGGAAGTAAAACTCCTTCGTACCATTGGGCCGTACCCGAAGCATCAGGACACCCTCACCGCGCGCGCTGCGCCCATCGCTGACGGTGTATTCCTTCTCGGCCGGCTTGAGTGCGCGGATCTGTCTCTCTGTGAGCACAGGGCTGTCCTTAGTTGGGGGCCGTTTCTGGGGGCCGTTTGCACGAAGCAAGGTGGTTCACCCTGGGACAACCATGGACACCCCGCCTATCCAGAGGCCCCGATATAGAAGGCCTCAGCGGGCAATTGTGCATGAACTCAGACAGCCGTGGACAGTGCGCCACAATGCTTCCCAAGCTCATGACGAGGGTTCGATTCCCTTCGCCCGCTCCAGAATCCCCTGACTAAACCCCTGATTTATGGGGTTTTTTCGTTTCTGGGGTTTGGTGGTGTCGAAGAAGTGTCGAAATCGACCCGCCTACAGGCTCAGTGAGACAGCGCCTGGATGACGTGCTCGGGGTCGTTATGGATGGCCCGCAGCAACGCCTTGGCCGGGCCAGTGGGTTCACGTCGACCTTGTTCCCAATTGCGCAACGTGCCGAGCTGCACATCGATCATGGCCGCAAACTTGGCTTGGGTCAGGCCAGTGGCCTTGCGGATTTCCTTCACCTGCAGCGCGTCCACGGTGAACTCCCGCGAGGGCTTACGTTCGCCACGGTGGATTTCGTCCATCTGCTGGACGCTTTCCAGAAGGTCTTCAAAGAATTTGCTCATGGCGATTACCTCCACCGCTCAATGATTTGCCTGAGCACCTTTCGCTCATCGGCCGTCAGATCATCCTTCTCGTTCTTCGGGTAGATCACCCAGCCTTCTGCTTGAGGTTTTTTAGCTCCCGACGCCAACAGCCCTAGGAAAGCTGTTCCACCAGGCAGAGGTAATGGATATGCCTGATTTTGACACTCCCCCCGAGCAGCAGACAGATATCGACGTGCTGCTCCCTCCTCTCCTTCATTCGCCACAAAAGGCAACTACGCGCCCTGTTGCTGGACGACGAACCCTGGTTCGCAGTCAGCGATCTCGCACGGCTGATGAACCATCCCCAGCTCGCCGAACGGGTGCACCGCAATCTCGATGACGATCAGTTGAAACGGGCCTGGATGCGCAACGGGCACGGCGAGTTCCAGGAAGAACTGCTGATCAGCGATTCCGGTGTGTTTGCCGTGCTGATCCACTTCTACCACCCGGAGAACCGCTGCATCCGCCAGTGGATAACTCAGCAGGTGATCCCGCGATTACGGAGCGAGGAGCGGGTCGATGAAGCACGCCCCTGCCGCAAGATGCAGCACTGGCTGGGGCGAGAGTTGAAGGTGCTGCATTGGCAAGGCAAGGCGTGGCTGCCGCTGAATGAATGTGCGCGTCTGCTGGAGCAGGCGCCGTGGCTGATCGGTTAGATCAGGGAAGGGAGAGGACGATAGGCCTGTCCCTCCCCCGAACCGATGGGCGTCGAAAACGATCAGCGCGGCTCAGCCGCCAGAATCGCCCCCGCCAGCTCCAGGTCGCTGCGCGCTTGCAGCTCAGGACTCTCGCTGCGGAGTCGTTGCAGCTCCGCTTCGAGGTACGGCCCGCGAATCTCGCCCTCGCTGGCAATGAAGCTGCTGGCGTCGTCTTGCACCGGGCCGACGAGTTTGTCGTCGTCGCCGCCACTGGTCAGGTAGGTGGAGGCCGTCGTGGCGCCGGTGGAGATGAGGTTGCGCAGCAGGTCATCGTGATCATCCCGTGCCATGGCCGATGTGCAAGTAAGGGCAATGAGGGTGAGGGTTGCAGCGGTGATGCGGAAACGCATGGTGACTCCTTGGTGTTTGCGTTCTCCTCAGAGTGCGGCCTGTGAAACGAGTTCCAGCCTACCTTGACCGGTCACCGCGCTTTTCACCCGCCGTCTGTCCGGTTGCGACATCCGACCTAGGAACCCTATCGCCCACGCTGTACTAGACTGCACCACCACTGTGCACAGGAGCAGCGTTGATCAGGGCTCCGCGCACAGCGCATCCAGGGTTTCCAATCACTGCATCCGGTAATTCGCAGGCCAGGAGAGCCGACCTTCCCAGGGGAGCGCGAGCCCAACCATGCTGTACAGAAAGCACTTGATTGCCACTGCCACTTGCCTTTCAGCCATCTGTATTTCCAGCGTCCAGGCCAGCGAGTCGGCTATTCAGGCACATTGCCTGGAGAAATGGAGCGGTGATGCCATGCGCGCCTACTGCCTGGAGGAACAGCGTGAAGCGGCCGATGCGGTCGCCGGCTACAGCGGAGCGATTCGCAGCCGCTGCGAGTCGGAATGGCACGCCGACTTCCATATGGTCCTGTTTTGCATCAAGGAGCAGCAGCCTCCGTCCCAAGCCACCGTTGCCGATGCGATAGCGGATTAGGCTTTGTACGAAAAGTCGTCGAGCGAAGGTCAGGCAAGGCGAAATCGGCCGAAGAAGCGCAGTTTACGCGTTGTAAATGAGCATTCTGAGGCCGATTTCAACGCAGCATCACCGAGCGCAGGCACTTTTCGTACAGAGCCTAGGCAAGCAAACGTCGTAAGAACGAGCCCTGCTCGCGAAGATATCCCCGGTCGCGAGCAAGCTCGCGCCTACAGGAATGCCGCCAGCTACTCCAGCAATCCACCCACTCCATACAACTCCGGGCGGCGGTCGTCGTGCAGGTGGTTGTGTGGGCTGATGCGTTTGTTGCGCGCGTCGTCCAGCTTCAGGGTGGCCATCAGGATCTGTTCCCCGCCCTCCTCGGCCGGCCCGGCCAACGGGTAGCCGTCCGGGTCGACAATGACCGAACCCTGCACCCAGTTCACCCCGCGCTCCGCTCCATGACGGTCGCAAACGGCGATGAAGATGGCGTTCTCGGCGTCCCACAGGTGGGCCTTGCGGTAAATCGCGCGCACGCCCGTGGCATCCACCAGAGCCGCGCTGTTGGCGACCCGCTGTGCATCCAGCCGCTCGCAGAAACCGCCGACGATGACGATCTCCAGCTCGCGGGCAAGGGCCTGCCACAGTTGCAGCGTCGGCCCGGCCAGCACCTGGGCTTTCTGCCACAACACTATGCGGCGCGGCATGTGGAACTGGAGCAACTCCGCGCGCTCGATCCGGCGCGACTGCGCTATGAGGTGCAGTTCCACGTCGCGGTGAGGCGCTCCACCCGACAGAGCGAGTTGATGAGCACCTTTCTGGCGGAATTGATGGACGTGTTCAAAGTAGCCTGACGCCGAACACAGCTCACAAGCCGTACTTGGCCTTCAACGCCTGAATCGCCTGCTGCTCTCGCTGAAGAAAAGCATCGAAGCGACGGATCAGCTCCAGATGCCGAATGCTCGACAGGTGATAGAAGCTGTCGCGGAGCGGCAGCAAGCCGGGTTCCACCACCAGGTCGTTCTCCCGCCCCTCACGCTTGAGATGAAAGTGCGCCACTTGCTGCGCCATGTTGGCGGCGTCTATATGGCCGGCCAGGACCATATGGATCAGCCCTTCCGGATTGGGCGCCTCTTCGATGACAACCCGTCCGGCGGCGATATCGTCCTGGAATTTCCACGGTGTGAAACCGCGAACGAAGCCAAGCCGATGGAAGTTCTCACGCGGCTGGCCCTTGCGCTCGGGCAATACCAGCATGACGTCTTGAAACTGCAGCACCGGCTGTGAATAAGCGATGTGGGGCGGCTTGTGCGCCGTCTCCCAGCGCGGATTGTCAGGGAAGACCAGATCGAGCCGCCCCGTCAGGTAGGCATGGGACAGGCGCCGCACTGGCAGCGCCACGTAGGTGAAGTGCAGGTTCTCCCGCGCCGCGAACAGGTCCAGCAGGTCGCGGGCGTAGCCACGGTACGGGTAGTCCGGCGCTACGGCGGAGTAGATCGGGTAATAGTCCACCCGCTCCACGCCGATGAGGTATTCCGCCGGCTCAGCGGCCAGCCCGGACTGCAGCCAGAAAACAGCGAGCAACAGCGTGACGAAACGCTGTGCTCGACAACGGCATTTGACCAGCAGGATTGGCATAGAAGGGCAAGAGCCTTGCAGAAATGCCCGCCAGTTTAGGCTGGCGGGAAGTCGGCAGTCTCCCCCCTTTTCAGTCTTTCAGTGGCACCCAGACTTTGACATGGCCGGTGCCTGCCTTGGGGTCTTCCTTGCGTGTTCCTCAAGAGATGCGAGCCCATGTGCCGCGTTTCCGAATGTGGCACGTGATCGTTCTTGCGCGACCGCTTCAGGGGGCGCCCTCGTTTCGGAGTACCCACGACGCGACAGCCTGCGGCGCCGGGGGCACCCACAAACAGAAATGCCCGCATAATGCGGGCATTTCTGCTTTACCGCGACGGACTTACTTGGCGTTCAGCGCCGAGTAGCTCTGCATCAGGTTGGAGTAGGCCGGCAGGTGGCTCGCCAGCAGGCCGCCGAAGCCTTCGATGTCGTTGCGCCAGTCACGGTGCAGCTCGCAGCCCACGGCGAACCAGTTCATCAGTTGTGCGCCCGCCTGGCTCATGCGGTTCAGGGCGGCATCACGCACCACCGGGTTGAAGGTGCCGGAAGCGTCGGTCACCACGAACACGTCGAATCCTTCTTCGATGGCCGACAGAGTCGGGAAGGCCACGCACACGTCAGTCACCACGCCCGCGATGATCAGTTGCTTTTTGCCGGTGGCCTTCACGGCTTTGACGAAGTCTTCGTTGTCCCAGGCGTTGATCTGGCCTGGGCGCGGAATGTAGGGCGCGTCCGGGAACATCGCTTTCAGCTCCGGTACCAGCGGGCCGTTGGGGCCGCTTTCGAAGCTGGTGGTGAGGATGGTCGGCAGGTTGAAGAACTTGGCGATGTCGGCCAGGGCCAGCACGTTGTTCTTGAACTCGTCGGGGGTGAAATCACGAACCAGTGACAGCAGGCCGGCCTGGTGGTCGACCAGCAGTACGGCGGCGTTGTCCTTGTCGAGACGGTTATAGCGCGTTGTCATGGCATTTTTCCTTACTTGGGTGGTGACGAACAGCTTTTCTGTGGGGGCGAATTCATTCGCCAAGCAGGCCGAAGGTCTGCCCTTCGAACCTGCGGAGATCCGTCAGAAAGCAAAGCACGAACAGCCAAAAGCGCCCCAGAAGCCCTGGAAATCGCTCACTGGCACATTGGACTGCCGCGCCCGCTCGTGGCTGTGGGCGTGCACGGCGCAGGCGCCGACGCACTGGTGCACCTGGGCGGTCAACGGCGCGGCGAGTTTCCAGTGGCCGGGGACCTTGGCCACCGGCGACCAGTCGGGCAGCACCGGCAGTTGCGGTGGGCCGAGCTTGTCGAACTCGCCGGCCGCATACACCACCTTGCCGTCCACCACCGTCAGCACCGACTCGATCCACTTAATGGCTTCCTCCTCGACGCTGAAGAAGTCCGCCGACAATGCCGCCAGGTCGGCCAACTGGCCCACCTTGATCTGGCCCTTCTTGCCCTGCTCGCTGGAGAACCAGGCACTGCCGTGGGTGAACAGTTGCAGCGCGGTGTCGCGGGACAGGCCTTGGGGATACAGCTCCAGGCCGCCCACGGTCTTGCCGCTGACCAGCCAGTAGAGCGAGGTCCAGGGGTTGTAGCTGGACACGCGGGTGGCGTCGGTGCCGGCGCCCACTGGCACGCCCTCGGCCAACATGCGCTGGATCGGCGGGGTCTGCTCGGCGGCCTTGGCGCCGTAGCGGTCAACGAAGTACTCGCCCTGGAAGGCCATACGGTCCTGGATGGCGATGCCGCCGCCGAGGGTGCGCACGCGTTCGATGTTCTGCGGGCTGATGGTTTCGGCGTGGTCGAAGAACCAGGGCAGACCATTGAACGGGATGTCGCGATTGACCTTCTCGAACACGTCGAGCATGCGCGAGATGGATTCGTTGTAGGTGGCGTGCAGGCGGAACGGCCAGCGCTGTTCCACCAGGTGGCGCACCACTGGCTCCAGCTCCTGCTCCATGCTCGGCGCGAGGTCCGGGCGCGGTTCGAGGAAGTCCTCGAAGTCGGCGGCGGAGAACACCAACATCTCGCCGGCGCCGTTGTGGCGGAAGAAGTCGCTGCCGTCGCCGGGTTTGACCTGTTTGCTCCAGTTCTGGAAGTCGGCCAGCTCTTCCTTGGGCCTCTGGGTGAACAGGTTGTAGGCGATGCGCACGCTGAGCTGGCCCTGCTTGGCCAGCTCCTGGATCACCTGGTAGTCGTCCGGGTAGTTCTGGTAGCCACCGCCGGCGTCGATGGCGCTGGTCAGCCCCAAGCGGTTGAGCTCACGCATGAACTGGCGGGTGGAGTTGACCTGGTACTCCAGCGGCAGCTTCGGCCCTTTGCTCAGGGTCGAGTAGAGGATCATCGCGTTGGGCCGGGCTATCAGCATGCCGGTGGGTTCTCCGCTGGCGTCGCGCTGGATCTCGCCACCGGGCGGATTGGGCGTATTGCGGTTGTAGCCGACCACCTTGAGGGCGGCACGGTTGAGCAGCGCACGGTCGTAGAGGTGCAGGACGAACACCGGCGTGTCCGGCGCCGCCTTGTTCAACTCGTCGAGCGTGGGCATGCGCTTCTCGGCGAACTGGAATTCGTTCCAGCCGCCGACCACCCGCACCCACTGCGGCGAGGGCGTGCGATCAGCCTGGTCTTTCAGCATGCGCAGGGCATCGGCCAGCGAGGGCACGCCTTCCCAGCGCAGTTCCAGGTTGTAGTTGAGGCCACCACGGATCAGGTGCAGGTGCGAGTCGTTGAGGCCGGGAATGACGGTGCGCTTGTTCAGGTCGATGACCTGGGTCGCGTCGCCGCGCAGGGCCATGGCTTCGGCATCGCTGCCGACGGCGAGGAACTTGCCGTCCTTGATGGCCACCGCGCTGGCGGAGGGCCTTTCACGGTCGACGGTATGGAAACGGCCGTTGAACAGGATCAGGTCAGCTTTCATGTCTTTCCTCGATGGGCTGGCGAAGGTCGCGCCGCCACTGCCGGCAAATGGCAGGGCAGACCACAGGGCGCCGGTGGCGCCCAGCACGGAGCTGGTCGCCAGGAATCGGCGACGGCTCTTGTCGGAGGGGTCTTGGCTCATGAACAGGTCCTCGGTCGGTGGGCGCCGGAGCGGTGGCACAGGTCGGACCCCGAGCACGCCGTCTCCCGGCGGAAAGCGATTGCACGTCTCTGCCCTCTCGCACTGGCGCGACCGTGCTAGACGGCTTCCGGTTCACCCAGCTCATGCAGCGAGCGCGACATGTGCCGGTAGATGTGATTGCGCAGCCAGCGCTCGGCCGGGTCGTTGTCATGCGCGCCACTCCAGACCATGGAGAGTTCGGCAGGGGCGATGGGAAACGGGGGATCCTCGGCACGCAGGCAGGTGCCCTCCACCAGCGCGCAGGCGGCGTAGTCGGGCACGGTGGCGATCAACTCGGTGCGCGCCAGCAACGAGCGCAGGCCACTGAACTGCGGCACTGCCAGCACCACGTTGCGGCTGCGCTCCACCCGCTGCAGGTCCAGGTCGATGTTGCCGCACAGGTCCCCGGAGAAGGACACCATGGCATGGGGCCGCTCGCAATAATCGTCCAGGGTCAGTGGCTCCGGCCGGTCGTCGCCACGCAACACCTTGCAGGGGATGTCCCGCAGCTTGCGGCGCTTGGCGTTGGCCGGCAGGTCCTGGGTGTAGCTGACTCCCACGGAAATCTCCCCGGAGGCCAGCAGCGAGGGGATCAGCAGGTAGTTCACCCGGCGCACCACCACCTTGATGCTTGGCGCCTCTTCGCGCAGCCGCCGCAGCAGTTCGGGAAACAAGCCGAACTCGGCATCGTCGGAGAGGCCGATGCGGAACACCTCGCGACTGCTGGAGGGGTCGAACTCCCGGGCACGGCTCACCGCACCGGAAATGGCATCCAGGGCCGGACGCAGTTCCTTGAGGATGGCCTGCGCCCTGGGCGTCGGCTCCATGCCGCGTCCCTGGCGGATCAGCAACGGGTCATCAAAGAGGTCGCGCAAGCGCGCCAGCGAGGCGCTCACCGCGGACTGGCCCAGGAAGAGCTTCTCAGCCACGCGCGTCACGTTCTTCTCGAACATCAGGGCTTCGAACACCACCAGCAGGTTGAGGTCGACGCGGCGCAGTTCGTTTCGGTTCATGGAGCCATCCTGGTGGAGGAATCGGTGTCGTGGTGATGGGGCGGGTCTGGCAGGAACTTCCAGGCCCGATTGAATGTAGGCCATGGCCAGAGGCACGGCAGTGCCAGGTTGGCAGTCGCCCCCGTTCATCACCGGTGAGCGCAAGCGGCCGCATGGGCAGGCGTGCGCCCGGCTCTCGACGAATGGCTTTATCTTGTCACTTGGAGACTGGGCGACAACCGCGCTGCAGGGCCGGGTACGGACATCGAAGTGCCCGATGCGGACACGCACTCACTCAATTGAACTGAAGGCGGTACTGCATTGGGGTCAGCCCCAGCCGCTCGACGAAGCGCTGGCGCATCAGTCGCACGCTGCCAAAGCCGCTGCGAAAGGCGATGGTCTTCAGTGGCAGGTCACTGGACTCGAGCAGGCTACGGGCCTGGTCGATACGAGCGTTCTGCAGGAACTCCATGGGCGTCATCTGCACTTCGCGGGCGAACAGACGGGCGAAGTGGCGCGGACTCATGGCGGCGATCTCAGCCATCCGCGCGATGCTGAAGGACTCATCAAGGTGCTCCAGCACGTAGTTCTGCACCCGACTGATGGGCGTCTCATGGGGGGTGATGTTGGCCACCAACGGGCTGAACTGAGCCTGCCCACCCTGCCGGCTCATGACCACCAGCAGCACCTTGGCGACGTCCAGGGCGACCTTGCGGCCATGGTCCAGGGCCACCATGGACAGCGCCAGGTCGATACCGGCGGTGACACCACCCGAGGTCACCAGGCGACGGTCCTCGAGGAATATCTGGTCCGTCTCCACACGCGCCTTTGGGAAGGCCTTGATCAGGCGCTCCGTGTAATGCCAGTGGGTGGTCACCCGATGGCCGTCCAGCAGGCCGGCATGGCCGAGGATGAAGGTACCGGTGCAGATGGAGCCATAACGCCCGGCCCGCTCGCTCGCGCCACGCAGCCAGGTCAGCAGCTCGGGATGCTGGTGGTTGTAGGCACCGGGGCCACCGGGTACCAGCAGCAGGTCGTAGCTGCCGGTGGCCTGCTCGAGGGTGAACTCCGCCTGCATCAGCGCGCCGTTGGACGCACGCAGGGGGCCGGATTCGGTGCCGATGATGGTGATGCGGTAGTGCTTGTCCGGTGCCAGATAGCGGTTGGCGATCGAGAAGACTTCCAGGGGGCCGGCGATATCCAGGAGCAGGAAGTCCGGATACAACACCATCGCTATAGTTTTCATGGACTTAGACATACCAATGCGGGACAGCGAGGAGCATGGGGGAAGACGTGATGAGACGCAATTGCGAATTCACGGTACAGGACCTGATCGACCAGCTTCCGCCTGACGCCTGGCCGACAGCCGGATGGGGATTGCGCAACCAATTCCCGCCGCCGCTGTCCATAATGGTGCGCTCCGTCAGCGCTTCCGGGAGGCCCCTTGTTCGCTGTATCCGCTCGTACATTGCTTCGCCAGACCATTCTCGCCCTGCCCTTCATCTCCACCGCCGCCCTCGCCTGCCCCACCGGGCAATCGCAGGTGTGCGTGGTGACCTGCTTCTGTGCGCCAGGTGCGCAGGGCGATATGGCGCCGCTGCTGGAAAGCGTCAACCAAGTGGCCGCCGCCAGCCTGCAGCAGTGGATCGTGCAATCTCGAAGCAACATGCTTGCCACCCAGTTGCAGCCGATTCCGCTGCATATCCGCGCGCAACTGGAGCCCTACTACGACCTGCGAGTGCTGGACACGGCGCGCTACAAGGTGGGCGTCGACGCCGAGATGAATGCCGCCAACACCCTGATGCAGAACCCCGACGTGGAAGCGGTGACCCTGGTGGACGTGATCGTCTTCCGCAACGAGGACGACGCGCAGAACAACGTCGCGCTGTGGGCCCACGAACTCCATCACGTGAAGCAGTACCTGGACTGGGGCGTGGCAGATTTCGCCCGCCGCTATACCCGCGACTACAACGCGGTGGAAGCGCCGGCCTACAAGATCCAGGGCGAAGTGGCGCGGGCGCTCAAGCCGACGGTGGCGAGTAGCGGCAAGGCACTCTGAGCCAGCTTGCTGGTGGCTTGGGCGGAGATCACGATGGTGGGCTTCAGCCCACGCAATGCGCGGCCAGGAAGGCGTCACCCATGCCGAAATATCATCGAGGCATGACGAAAAATGACTTGTCCGACAATCCCCTCTAGCTCCATTTTGTCGCTCTAGATTGGGCCCTTGCGCCCCGTAGAAACCCTTGAACAAGAACAAAAGGGGATATAGATGCGTGCAGAATCGGGCCTGTTCAAGGGCCTCAATCCCACGGTGACGCTCGGCTCAGTGCTGATCGTGATCGCCTTCGTCGTGAGCTGCGTACTGCAGGCCGAGCAGGCAGGGGACGTGTTCAAGGCCACTTCCAGCTTCGTCCTGCAGCAGTTCAAGTGGTTCTACCTGGCGCTGGTCACGGGTGTGCTGGGGCTGCTGATCTACCTGGCCATGAGCCGCTTCGGGCACATCAAGCTTGGGCGTGACGAGGACGAACCCGAGTTCAGCTTCGGTTCCTGGATTGCCATGCTGTTCAGCGGTGGCATGGGCATCGGGCTGATCTTCTGGTCAGTGGCCGAACCCATGTCCCACTACGCCGGCAACCCCTTCGCCCAAGCGCTGAGCGACGAAGCCGCCACGACCGCCATGCGCATCACGCTGTTCCATTGGGGTCTGCATCCGTGGGCGATCTTCACCATCGTCGGCCTGGCGCTGGCCTACTTTGCCTATCGCAAGGGCCTGCCGCTGACCATGCGCTCGATCCTCTACCCGCTGATCGGCGAGCGCATCCACGGGCCGCTTGGCCATGTTGTGGATATCACCGCCGCCGTGATCACCGCCTTTGGCGTATCCCTTTCCCTGGGCATGGGGGTGGTGCAGATGAACACCGGCCTGGCCCAGGTGTTCGATCTACCGGTGAACCTCAATGTGCAGGTAGGCCTGGTGATCGCCATCAGCCTGGTCACTACCCTTTCCGTGATGGCCGGTGTGTCCCGCGGCATGAAGATTCTCTCGGAATGGAACATGATCCTCTCCGTCGTCCTGGTGGCCGCCGTGCTCTGCCTGGGGCCGACCCGTTACATCCTCAACCTCATGCTGGAAAGCACCGGCGACTACGCCCAGAACATCATGCACCTGAGCTTCTGGAGCGACGCCCAGAAGGACGACGGCTGGCAGAACCTGTGGACCGCGTTCTACTGGTCCTGGTGGCTCACCTGGGGCCCCTTCGTCGGCCTGTTCATCGCGCGGATATCCAAAGGCCGTACCGCTCGTGAGCTGATCGTCGGTGCGCTGCTGGTGCCGACCCTGGTCACCATCGTCTGGATGTCGGTGTTCGGCGGATCGGCACTCAAGGCCGAACAGGATGACCGCCTCCAGCACGAGCAGCGCGTCGCCGCTGGCGAGCTGACCGGCCCTCAGGCCGAGTTCAAGGGCGGCACCGTGCTGCAGGCCACCCAGCAGGAAACCACCTCGGCCATGTTCGTGCTGATGGAGCGGATTGATACGGGGCTGCTGGGCAAGGCGTTGAGCATCCTGATCTGCATCCTTCTGGCGACCTACTTCATCACCTCGGCGGACTCCGGCACCCAGGTGCTCTGCACGCTCAACTCCAACGGCAGCGTCGACCCACCCAAGAGCATCCGCCTGGTCTGGTGCGTGCTCCAGGCCGGCATCGCCATTGCCCTGCTGCTGGCTGGCGGACTGACAGCGATCCAGATGGCCAGCATCGCCGCCGGGCTGCCCATCGCGCTGTTCGTCCTGCTGCTCAGCTACACGCTGATGCGCTGCCTGCGCGAAGAGCCGCTGGGCGCCCTGCCCGGCCATCCAGGCGGACGTCGCCTCCCCGGCCAGGCGCCCCACCTGGTGGACGCCCTCGCCAGCGGCCAGCCCCAGCGCAACATCGACCCAGCGGGCGCCCTTACCGCGCGCAAGCAGGTCTGACTAACCGCAATGCGAAACCCATTGGCTGCCAACAGCATGGGTTTCGCAGCGCTCTACCCCAGCCTACGGCGGTGCTAACCAGGCGCCCCAGGTCACACGCTCTCCGTCAGCCACTGGCGGAACTGCCGCACGCTCTGCCTCGGACTGCCCGGACCGGCGCGTTCCAGCAGGCAGAAACTCCCCTCGGTCTTCAGCGCGAGGCTGTTCGGTCGCACCAGGGCGCCGGTCAGCAGGTGGTCGTCCACCAGTTGATGCCAACCCAGCGCGACCCCTTGCCCACAGAGGGCCGACTGGATCAGCAGGCTGTAGCTGTTGATATTGATCCGCTGGCGCGGCATCAGCGGGCCAAGGCCGAGTCGATCAAGCCATTCCGGCCAGCCGATCCAGTCACGCTGGGTGGCCTCCAGCCAGAGCCAGGTACAATCGGCCAGCCCGTCCACCGTCGTCAATTGCGGGTGGCGTGCCAGGTAGGCCGGGCTGCATACGGGGAAGACTTCTTCGGCGAACAGCGGCGTGCTCCGCATGTCCTTCGGCGGCTTGCTGCAGTAGTAGAGCGCGAGATCGCACTCCAGGCGGGAAAAGTCCCGGACCTGATCGTCAGCGACGATGCGCAGGTCGATGTCTTCGAAACGGCTCTTGAATTGCGGCACGCGCGGCAGTAGCCAATGCGCCGCCAGCGCCGTGCTGGTGACCACCGTCACTTGCTGGTCACCCCGCCAATGACGGATTTCGTCCGTGGAACGGGCAACGTGCAGCAGGCTGTCGCGCACGGTTTCGTAGTAGCGGCTGCCCGTGGGCGTGAGGTGAATGGTACGCGTACCGCGCTCGAACAGCGGCTTGCCCAGGTACTCTTCCAGGTGACGTACCTGGCGGCTGATGGCGCCCTGGGTGACATTCAGTTCGCTCGCGGCGTGCGTGAAGCTCAGGTGCCTGGCGGCAGCCTCGAAGGCGACCAGGCTGTTCAAGGGAGGCAGAGGATGGATCTTCATGATTCAGACCAGCGGCGATGGATGCTCTCATCGATGGCGCGATCTTAAGGCCCCGTTCCGCTGTCGTCGCCGAAGCTGGCGGGGATAGCTATCCCGGTGTCGCAGACGGCTTGGTCAAGTACTGGCCAGTCGCCTGCAAGGCCGCACGCAGCTCGCGATTTTCCCGACGCAGCATCTCGTTAGCGGCTTGCAGCCCCTCCAGACGTCCACGCATGTCCGCCAGCACCTCCTGCCCGTAGCACACCCGCAGTTCCTGCCAGAACAGGGCCAGCATCAGCAGCACAATCAGCAGGATCGCACCGCCGAGCAAGGCCCAGGTCAGTTCCATTGCGTTCATCCCTGTCTCCAGAATGGGCCGTCTTGCCCAATGACGCGAAGATATGTAGCGTCACAAGACAGGTCTAGAATGTAGATGTGTACAGGTAAACTTTTGGCACGGATGGAGGCACGCCATGAAACGCAAGCAGTCGATCGAACACGTGCGCTGGGACCTGGCCCTGCGCTACCGCCTGATCGAGACCGTTGTCTGGTGGGAGGGGCGCCTGACCACCAACCACCTGATGCAGAGCTTCGGCATCAGCCGCCAACAGGCGTCCAAGGACATCAACACCTACATCGGTGAACATGCGCCCAAAAACCTGACATATGACAAGCACCTGAAAGGCTATGTCCCCAGCAAGCAGTTCCGTCCGCTGTTCATCGACGACAGCGCCGATGCCTATCTCCACCTGCTCAACCACAACCACGAGCGCGCGCCCCATATCGAGGGCCTGGCCCTGGCCTACGCCCACACCGACGTGCTCAAGGTGCCAGACCGTTCGGTACGCCCCGAAGTGCTGCGGCCGCTGCTCAAGGCCTGTCGGGAAGGACTGCGGCTGGAAACCGAGTACGTCTCCCTGGCCAACCCCACGCCGGAAATCCGCCTGATCGCCCCACACACCCTGGTCTACACCGGCATGCGCTGGCATGTACGCGCCTACTGCGAGAAGAATCGCGCCTACCGCGACTTCGTCCTCAGCCGCCTGCGTGGCGTGCCGGAGCTGCTGGACGCCTCGGAACACAGCCGCGAGCAGGACCAGGGCTGGAATACCCAGGTGCAAGTGATCATCGAGCCGGACCCGCGCCTGAAACCGGCGCAGAAGACGCTGATCGAAATCGACTACGGCATGCAGGACGGCCGCCTGGTGCTGGATACCCGTGGCGCCCTGGTGCAATACGTGCTGCAGCGCTACCAGATCGACCCGAACAAGCTGCAGGCCAAGGCTGTGGCCCAACAGATAGTCGCTGCCAACCTGGAAGAGCTGGAGCGCTGGCTGTACAGCTGAGCGCCGCTTTACTCCCCTCCCCCTCCGGGAGAGGGCTGATCGGCCGGGCTCGGTATCACCGGCTCATCGCGGGCCCGCGACCTACGCACCTGCACCGCATCCGCTTTCGCCGTCCTACAGAGAAATTTCCCACGCACCAGTAACCTTGAGGGCCTACAAGCGCGCTCGATAGTGTTCCGGTCCGCCACGGTCAATCCCGTGGCCGGGTTTGACAGCCCGTTGTCCAGGCGCGATTGCGCCAACCGGTGCATGCGAGGAACAGCGAAGGTTCTTTGCAGGCTCTGATACGCATGCAGTATTTGCTGCAACGCTTCATGGCAGATCGCGCGGGGAGATCCTCGTGATCTGCCGGATCCTGGACCCGGTCTGTCAACCCCGCGCGGTCTGCCGCCCTTCGATTGACAGCGAACGACGGTAGCTCCTCAACCAGTCCCAGGAGTTACACCCATGCATGAAGCATTCACCCCCATCACCCTCCACCGCTACACCCGCCCCCTGCGCGGCGTGATGATCGACGGCCAGCCCTGGACCAGCGCCTTCGACTTCGCCCGGCTCATCGGCCACAAGCACCACCAGCGCCTCTATGACCAGATGGACCCCGACCAGCGCCGGACCCTGCGTTTCCTCTACGCCACCGGCAACGAAGAAGACGTACCCGTCATCAGCCAGTCCGCCACCTACCGCACCCTTTGCCGCTACTACCGCCCCGAAAACCGCAGCCTCCGATACTGGCTCGACCACGAATTCTTCCCCACCCTGCGCGACGCCGAAACCCTCGCCCCCAGCCAACCCAGACGCGTACTGATGAAATGGGACGGCCTGCGGCAAAGCCTGCTGGAATGGCAAGGAAGACTCTGGGTGCCCCTCGAAGAGCTCCCCCATTTCGCATCACAACAAGCCCCGCAAAGCGCCAGCCGCCTGCCGAGCAGGTGGCGAATCTGAAAACAAAGGCGCCGCCCATTGGCGGCGCCGTTGCCTGAACTGCGAACCGTAGCTTGGTGCAGAGCGCAGCGGAGGCCGAGTCCCACGACCGCTGTATGACGCGCTTTTATCCAATCTGTGTCTGTCACCCCGTTCTCGACCACCCTAGATTTGGATTTTTCCGTCCAGGTGCCCGCGATGAACGACATACCCGGCAACATCGACTTTGCAGGCTTGACGGCTCGCAGGCTCAGGCCCGATGACCTTGAGATCATCTGCGTGCACCGCGAGACGATGTTCCTCGAGGCTGAAGGCGATCCATCGAAATTGCGCCTGATGACCGAGCATTTCCGGCCCTGGCTGCAGCAACGCCTGCTCGACGGCCGCTACTACGGTTTCGCGCTGATGGACGCCGAGCAGCCTGCGGCGGCGATTGGCCTGATGAGTATCGACTGGCCCCCTCATCCGTCCCATCCAGCCTCGGACCAGCGCGGCTATGTGCTGAACGTATTCGTTGAACCTGCCTACCGGCGCCGGGGCTTGGCTTCCGCCCTGATGAAGCTGGCGGAAGCCGAGTTCGCCCAACGCAGTTTGAGTTTTGCCGTGCTGCACGCGACCAAGGCCGGCAAGCCGGTGTACGAGGGATTGGGCTGGTCGGGCACCGCCGAGATGGCGAAGACCCTTTGATCACTTGGCTGCACGAGCAACGGTCATGTGAACGAGGGCATCCTTACCATCAAAATAAAATGGAATGACCCTATAGTTTTCGGACTAGCGCCGTTGCGGTTGCAGTCGCGATAACTTTCCCGTCCTGTTCAAGTTCGCCAGAGAGAAAGCAAACTTGTCCGCCTCGTCTATCTACGCGCCCTCTCCCAATCAGCGTTCCTGTCCTAGCTGGCGTATGAAAGTTCACGTTCAAGTTCAGGGTTGGCGCAAACTCTCCCTCTTTGAGGGTCGCCGCAAGTGCTGGGCCCATCGTGTCATCTAGCATTGCTGCAAGAAACCCGCCTTGTACATTACCCACCGGGTTCGTAAAGGCCGCGGGAGCTTCAAATGAGACGTCAATGACTCCTTGACTGCCATCTACATTCAGGACTCTGATACCGAGCGTTTCAGCAGCCTTCGGTGGTGGCAAATGACCGTTTTGCACCAGCCAGAAAAAAGCGTTCTTGTCCATAGAGTACTCACCCAATTAGTCCATCAAATAGAAAAACGTTGACCCACAAAAGAAACAAGCTCCGTTCTATTGCTTGCCGACAATTTCTCCGAAGCATTATACAGGTGATTCCTAACAGTATTTGAGCTAATCCCGAGAATTAAGCCTATGTCTGCGTTGGTTTTCCCCTGACCAACCCAATAGATTATTTCTTCCTCACGCGCCGTCAGAGTTGCAATCTCTTCGTTCCCCACCATATGAAATTCACGATCAATGGTTTTAGGAATTGCGTAAAGTGCTTCATGCGTAAGCTCTGCAATATTATTTAGAAGATCTACCATCACACCATCAGACTCCGCCTGATAGTTGTAGAACCCAAAAATAGACATTCTACCCGTCACTTCATCTGAAAGACCATGAACAGCCATATTCCGATATCCGTGATTGAAGAAATTATCTTCCCATGCGGACCGCACTTCGCCAGACACCTTTACCAGCAACGGCTCACCCGAAGTAATCCAAGATAAAAGCGGAGGACTTTGTACCCCTCCTGCTCTATTTCTGATGCCTTCTCGATATGTCAGAGGGAGATTATGAGTAATCTCTAGCTCCAGAGATGTACCAAGGGAGTGGCATACCCCTTTCCCGAAGAAAGATGCATCAAATTTAACAGACCGACTCGTAAGCCGTTGAAAAAATCTAAGGAAATCCCTACAACCCTTAACTTTTCCTTGAACCAAGGCAGGGGAAGGATGTGAATCATCTAGTACAATGCTCTTCCGAATTTTACAAGCCACAATATAAACTCCTCCATTTGATTCAACCCACACATTTCCATCTACCGCACACCTATAGTAATCAGCTTTCATACCAGCACAAATTTTGATTACTCACTCTCACACCAATGAATATGGCTACGTGCAACTAGCCAGATATTTGGTGGGATTCGACTCAGGATGGACGTGACGTAAGACTGTAGCCGGGCGAAATTTTTACATGAATTTTTGAACTCCTAAAGTTTAGTGGCTTGTATCCGATGGAAGTGTAGGCTGCTTCCTTTTTCATCCTGCGGGCGGCCAATGCCGCACACTGCCCCCCATTTAAACTTGGTGGGTGGAAGACGGAGTTAACTCACGATCCGGCCTTCAGTCTCCCAGACGCACACCTGGACGAAGATGGACTCGAACTAGTGCAGTTTGTCGCAGTGGAAGGTAGCGTTTACCATGCCTTCGCCGGTGAAATCCCCGGCTTCCTGCAGGCCCCGATAATGGATCTTGAAACTTCCTCTTTCATGCACTTGGCCCGCACGGAAATGAATCGGCGCGAAAACCCACATTAGCTCTGCCGAAGAATCGGGCCTGATGCACAGCGCAGTAGTTACCGCAGCCGATTTCGCAAATATCACCCAGGACTACAAACTGCTGCACGACCAGGAAAGCGCGGTGTGTGCTGACGCCAGTTTTAACGGAGTTAAATAACAGCCTGAACATGAAGGTCGCAAAGTCATCTGGCAGATCTAGGCTCGGCGCAGCACCTACAAGAAGCATGGCAAGGGCAGTACCTCGTACAACGCTCCCCGCAAGATCGAGAAGGCCAAGGCCCAGATCCGTGCCAAAGTCGAATACCCGTTCCGCGTGGTTCAACGGCAGTTTGGCTAAACCAACGTGCGTCTCCGGGGCCTAGACAAAAACTCATCGCAGCTGGTGACCTAATTCGCTCTGTCGAACCACTCGATGGCGCACCGGCATTTTCGCCGAAGTGTACCTGCAATGCACGAAATGGCTGCCGCGAAGTGCTCGCAGCAGCGAAAAAGAAACGCGGATGATTTAAGTGTTATGGATCAATTGGCCGCGCTCAAAGAAAACCGGCACTGAAGTCCAGTCTGAAGCGAGAAACTTTCACAACCTATCCCATCCTTCCGCGCTCACCGGGCATCCTAGTACATTTTTCCTATTCAAATCCTTAGGTGGTGGCGACTATCGTTGAGGACTCCAATCTCACAGGGCCTCAATATGAATAAGTTTAATCTGATTGTTGAAAGAACAACGAAGGAATACAAGGAGTTTGTAGAGAGCAATCCACTGCTCAAGATCGTTGCGAGCGGCGACATGACCAAGAATCATTATGCAGCCTATCTTCGTGAGACCTACCATCTAGTGCGTCATACATCCCGAATGTTGGCATTGGGTGGCGCTCGCCTGACCGATGATCGTCGGGATCTCCGCAACTGGTTTTTTGAGCAGGTTCTTGAGGAAAACGGCCACGACCTCTTCTGCATCAAGGATCTCAAGAACATCGACCTCGATCCGGAGATCGTTCTCAACTCTCAGCCTTCCGCAGGCGCCTGGGGCTTGATCACACAGAACTATTTCATGGCAACGTACGGTAACCCTGTTGGCATCCTTGGGGTTGCCACAGCTACCGAGGGCCTTGGAGCCGATTTTGGAACCATGTTCGCTGATGTCATGGTGGAAAAATATGGGATGCCAAGTAATGCGGTGACCTTTCTGCGCAGCCACGGTGGCTTCGACGCGAAGCACCTGCAGGAAGCCGTTGATGCGATCGAACTGATTCATGACGACGAGGTAGAGCTCGTAGCACATGCGCGCCGGATGACTTTCCGGCTCTACGGCCAACTCTTCAATGACGTACTGGCGTCAGGCGAAATAGATCAACCGGCTCTTGAGTCGGTAGTGGCGTAATGCGCAAGCCGGAGCACTGAAATGAAAGATCATTATGACGCGGGTAATTATTCGGTTTTGGAGATCGATCGGTCGGATCTGGGCCTGATGAAGCAGTATGAAAAGATCCTCAGACAGTCATACGAAACGCTCGGTTTTTTCAAACCATCGATTTTACCTGGGCCAGACACCCAGTGCTTCGGCCTTTTCTTTAACGGAAATATGGAAGGGACGCTTGGCCTGTGCGAGCCCCAGCAGGACTCCGAAACTAAGCCATACCTTCGGTACCTGCCTGATATCGGGCAGATACCAAAGCTGCTTGAAGCAACGAACGTTGTTCTAACACCAAAGCTTCGCGGCAGCATTGCGATCGGCATTCTGCTGAGAGAAGCAGCAACGCGAGCAATCGATGGTGGCTTCGACTTCGTAGTTGGGATTACCCGATATCAGACGCTCAGATACTTTGTAGAGTTCGGCCTAGTCCCGATTGATCACCCTCCCCTGCACCTGTTGGGGCGAGACGACGTCGACGACTGGATCATGTATTACCGAACCAGTGAGAGGTCAGCAGCTGCCTACTTAAAAGAGCGTTCTGATCGATATTTTCACCAGCAAAAGACGATGAATGCAATTCGTCAGCGACGTAAACAAGCCGAAAGCCTGCACAACACGGTACGACACGGAATCCTGTCCCATGTCAGTGTTTGAAGAGCGGTTTGCAACGTATCGCCAGCAGCACCTCGGCCTGATTGGCAAGCTGATATATCGAGAGGAATCCGAAATTCTTGATCTGTTCCCCGACAGTGAGTCTGCAGCCGAGGTAGTCAAAGATCTGGAAGAGCTCGCAAGCTCTTCCGGCCTCCAACGAAAGCTGACCAAAATTGCTCTGAATCAACTGCGAATACAGCCCAATGACAAAGTTTCGGCAATCGAAGTCTGCGGTGGAAGCTGCTGGCTGCTCAGGAGCTTGTTGTTGAAAGCAGAAAATACTGGCTTACGCATCAACGCGATAGGAAGTGATATTTCACAGCGCCACATTGAGACGAACAAAGAAGAATTCGGAAACATGAATATTAAGTGGGCTATTGCCGACGCCACTGACCTCCCATACCCAGACGTGCATTTTGATCTCGCTCTCAACTGTCAGGCTCTACACCATTTTCCAGTGGACATGGTTATCAAACTTCTTACAGAGTTGAAGAGAGTTGCAAAAAAGGTTTTAATTTTCGACCTGAGACGCACATTTTACGGACCCACCTTCGTAAGGCTACTTTCCCCTTTCTACTCAAAAAGCTTCATAAACGACGGAATAATCTCGCACAGGCGCGCTTATAGCATCCAAGAGATGAGGTTTATTATTGAACTTGCCGACTTGCCATATAGCGTCACACCATTCACTCCAGTAGGCATGCTTGTGGAGTCCATCTGATGATTCGTAACTATGCGTATTGCCTTGCATTGCTTCATCCTTTGTCTGTTGGGCTCGGCTTGTGGATGGGTGGCAACTGGGTCTACTCCACTGTCATTCTAAGTGCAGTTGTCTACCCTGCTGTTGAGATACTGACAAAACCAACTGTACGCAAAAACAAAGTAACCAATCTCTCGACAGCACCTGAACTCCTCGCTCGAGCCACAGCTGCAGTCGTCATCATTGTGGTAATCATCACAATCGCCACAATCCCTTACGGCACATTTACAGTCGGCGAAAAGATCGTTCTGATTTACTCCTGCGGACTGTCCACAGGAATCGTTGGGATAGTTTTAGCTCATGAGTTATTTCATCGCCGACCTGCTGTTGATCGATATTTAGGAACCGCACTTATGTTTCTGGCGAGCTACCCTCACTTCAAACTTCAACATTTGTACAGCCACCACCCCAACGTAGCGACAGAGAGTGACCACTCCTCAGCTCAACGCGGCCAAACTATCTATATCTTTTACATTCGGTCAATTTTCTCCGGCGGAATGTCAGTATGGAAGAAAGAATGCAGCCGGTCTGCAATCCGCTCAAACCATAAATACCACCTTATTCACAACCGCGTTATCGCTCTATGGGGAATCCAGAGTTTAATCTACGCAGCAGTCCTACTCCTACTTGGGCCTATCGCGCTCGCTGTGTTCATGACGCAGGGCATCATTGCAATTTTTGTGCTTGAAACAGTTAACTATATTCAGCACTACGGACTGACGCGTAGTCCACACAGCCATCGCGCTGACTACACAAGCTCCTGGGACAATTACTCGCTAACCAATTATGCCCTATTTAACCTAGGGTATCATTCAGACCACCACGTTAATCCTGCCAAACCCTTCCAGTTACTGAGCCAACAACCTGCTGCACCTGTGATGCCTTACGGCTACTTCACCATGGCAGCAGTTGCTCTTACTCCACCGCTATGGCGCTGGATGATGGATGAGCGCTCTATAAATTTCACCAGAACAACTTTGCTGAGGTAGTTATGGACGACTTTGTGGCTGAGGACAATAAAAACCCTGATGGGTACGAACCGTTCCCCAAGCTTTTCCCCTACGACACCTTTGAGCAAACGGTTGGTCCGTTGTTACACAAGAACGAGGAAAATACTTGGTCATTTAAGTTCCTAGTACAGCAGAGGCATCTGAACCCGCTAGGGCGCCTGCATGGAGGAATGGTTATGACCTTCCTTGACCATACTCTAGGCGGCACCGCCTTTCACGCGGTTGGCAACAAGCCATGCATCACTGTGGGGTTGCACACTAACTTTGTTGCCGGAGCAAAAGCAGGTGACTGGGTTGTTGGCACTGCAACAGTCAACAGGATTACCGGTAACTTGGTATTCCTTTCTGGCGAGCTTCGGGTCAACGATAAGCTGATCGCCACAGCAGGCGGTGTCTGGCGATCGGTGGAGTTCGGAGCAAGCTAGAACTATACAAAATCCGGCGCGCAAGTAACACGGAACTCCTCCTTTGAGGTCGGCGATGTGTATAGGGAATTTTCCCGTCTTTGCGCGGCTGTTGTTTGCTTCACCAAACTGCCAACCACCATGAGGGCCGGTCACCATGGCCGCATTCGAAGAAATTTTCAGCAAGCTCATCCAAATCATCAAACAGGACTGAACAGCCGCGGGCACCTGCGAATGACTGGAGCAGCTCGAGCTCTATCGACCACAACTAGCAGGGATCGGACAGAGGCGGACGCTTGCGCATACCCACATCGAGTCGATCAAACAACTCCGGTTCGGTCGCCTTTCCCGCCTTCCGCTTCTCAAACCCAGCCGTGCTCAGAATCGCTCCAGCGATAACCCCGTCACGCCGACTGCAGGTTCTGCGAGTGCCTGGGCAAGCCGATGGAGATGGTTGCGGCCAACACCACGAAAGCCGTGGAGACCCACAAGCACGCCTCCAGCCCATAGGCCTGGTAGATCCAGCCGGACAGCAGGGTTCCGATCAGCCTCCCCAGCGCGTTGGACATGTAGTAGAAGCCCACGTCCAGGGATACGCCGTCTTCCTTGGCATAGCTGACGATCAGGTAGCTGTGCAGGGAGGAGTTCACGGCGAACAGCGCACCGAACAGCATCAGCCCACCCAGCAGCACCACCTGGGCCGACCAGCCGCTTGAAAGGCCAACCGCAATGGCGGCGGCTAACGCCGCCAGCAAGCTTGCCCATAGGAAAGCCGCGCGGCCGTCCGGTACATGCCCACGCCGTTTGCCGGTGATGGCCGGCGCAAAGGACTGCACGATGCCGTAGCCGATGACCCACGCGGCGAGGAAGCCGCCGACCAGCCAGAAGTCCCAGCCGAAAACGGTGCTCAGGTACACCGGCAGCGCGACCACGAACCAGACGTCGCGAGCCCCGAAGAGGAACAGCCGGGCCGCCGAGAGGATGTTGATGGCCCGACTCTTGGACAGCATGTCGCGGAACTTCGGCTTGACCTTGGCCTTGCCCAGATCCTTCTTCAGCAGCACCAGACTGCCGAGCCAGATCAAGCTCAGCACGACCGCCATGGCCAGGACCGCGCCCGTGAATCCCAGCAGGGCCAGCAGCGCCCCACCCAGGAAGAAGCCCACGCCCTTGAGCGCGTTCTTGGAGCCGGTGAGGATCGCCACCCACTTGTAGAGCGTGCCCTGCTGGCTGTCTGGCACCAGGAGCTTGATGGAGCTCTTGGCGCTCATTTTGTTGAGGTCCTTGGCGATGCCCGACAACGCCTGGGCACCCATCACCCAGGGGATGGTGAGCCAGGCGGCAGGCACCGTGAGCATCAGCAGCGCGATGACCTGCATCCCGAGGCCGATGTTCATGGTGCGGTTCAGCCCCACGCGCGCGCCGAGGTAGCCGCCCAGCAGGTTGGTGATGACACCGAAGATCTCGTAGAACAGGAACAGCGCGGCGATCTGAAGTGGCGTGTAGCCCAGGGTGTGGAAGTGCAGCACCACCAACATGCGCAAGGCACCGTCGGTGAGGGTGAAGGCCCAGTAGTTGCCGGTCACTAGCAGGTACTGGCGCACTTCAGGGGACAGGCCGGACAACGCCTTCATCGGGTTCCACTCCTGGCGGGTAGCCCGGATATCCATCCGGGGAAATGTGCTTCGGGGCATTCCCGGATTTCATGCGGGCTACCGGTGCGATCAACCGGCCAGACCGACCAGCCGGGCCAGCTCGACAGTGCGGTTGGCGTAGCCCCATTCATTGTCGTACCAGGCATAGAGCTTCACCTGGGTGCCGTTGACCACCATGGTCGACAGTGCGTCGATGATCGACGAGCGCGGGTCGGTGCGGTAGTCGATGGACACCAGCGGGCGCTCTTCATAGCCGAGAATGCCCTTCAGTTCATTCTCCGATGCTGCCCTGAGGAGCTGGTTGACCTCCTCCACCGTGGTTGCGCGTTCCACTTCGAACACGCAGTCGGTCAAGGATGCGTTGGCCAGCGGCACCCGCACGGCGTGACCATTCAAGCGGCCGCGCAGCTCGGGGAAGATCTCTGCGATGGCGGTGGCCGAACCGGTGGTGGTGGGAATCAGGCTCATGCCCGAGGCACGGGCGCGGCGCAGGTCCTTGTGCGGCTGGTCGAGAATGCTCTGGGTATTGGTCAGGTCGTGGATGGTGGTGATGGAACCGTGGCGGATGCCGAGGCTCTCGTGGATCACCTTGACCACCGGCGCCAGGCAGTTGGTGGTGCAGGACGCGGCGGTGACGATGCGGTGCTGCGCCGGGTCGAACAGGTGCTGGTTGACCCCCATCACTACGTTGAGCGCGCCCTTCTCCTTGACCGGCGCACTGACCACCACTCGCTTCACGCCCCGGTCCAGATAGGCCTGGAGCACGGCGACGGTTTTCATCTTGCCGCTGGCCTCGATCACCAGATCGCAATCGGACCAGTCGGTGTCGGCGATGGCTTTGTTGGCCGTGACCGGGATGCGCTTGCCGCCGATCAACACGCAGTCGCCTTCGGCACTGGCTTCGTGCTGCCAGCGGCCATGAACCGAATCGAAGTTCAGCAGATGGGCGTGGGTGGCGGCGTCACCCGCGACGTCATTGATGCGGACAAACTCGAACTCCGGCCAGTCCCAGGCAGCGCGCAGCGCCAGGCGACCGATGCGACCGAAACCGTTGATACCGACTTTGATGCTCATGCTCGTGTTCTCGAAAAAGTGCGTGGATCAAATGGAACGTTGTTCGATTTCCCCAGGGCAGCCCTGAGAATCCGATGGGTCGGCCAGACACCAGTGGGTCTTGATCACCGGGCCTGATAACGCCGGGCAGGCAAACTCAGCAGCAGGCAGCGACGCGCTCGGGACGCTCGCCCATGCCTTCCAGCCGCTTCGCGTCGGGGCTCAGCCAGTGCCGGTTGGCGTCCAGCGCCGTGGTCAGCACGCGGTGTACCCAGTCGGGCAGGTTGGGATGCAGGCGGTAGTAGACCCACTGGCCCTGACGGCGATCTGCCAATAGCCCGCAGGTGCGCAACTGCGCCAGGTGACGGGAAACCTTCGGCTGGCTCTCATCCAGTGCACAGGTGAGTTCGCAAACACACAACTCGTCCTCGCGGGTGATGAGTAGCATCAGGCGCACGCGGGTTTCGTCAGCCAGGCATTTGAATACAGTGGTGGGGGTCAGATGGTCGGCCATAGCGGTCTCAACGTTTGGTTTTCACCAGAACGAACATCTTGATGCGTTCATGGATGTCGTGAACGGTGTGGCGGAAAGCGTCGGGTCTGCTGCTGGTCATCGGGTTTTGGAAGTCATGACCATTTCTTCAAACAGATATGGTTTATCGAATATATGATTTTTCGAATATCAGGTAAAGCTATCCAACCGGATCACCCGATCTGAGCAGCGAGATTCTTGCCAGCAGGGTAATGAACCCGCACTGACCCGAGTACTTGCGCCTCTCTACTCCACGCAAAACATCCGAGAAACCGTATATTCGCACATCGTCATGAACCTGACATGACAGGGGAACCAGGTTCTGTCGCCCCTCGATCCCACAGAGGAGCCGAGCAATGAGGAAACTCACCTTGAGCGCGCTGTTGCTGATCGGCCTGTTTGGTAGTTGGACGCTACGGCTCGCCTATCAACGCTCAAATTCGACCGGCCCGGGTGTCCGGCGAACCGTCCCCTTGGCCGCCAGCGGATCAGCGCAAGGGCGAATCCATCCGCCCTTCCCGCGTCGATCGCCCTACCCCGCCGCTGATACCGCTGCGCTGCGCGGCTTGCGAGTCATCAGGGTGAACCCACTGATGGCGGCCAGGGCGAACAGCGATTGCAGGCCGATCATCGGCCAGGCGGTGCCATCCTGCAGGGCGCCGAGCAGCAGGCCGCTGCAGGTGGCGCCGAGCATCTGGGCGAAACCCATCAGGCCGGCGGCGAGACCCGCGCGGTGGGCGTTGGGCATGACCACGCCGGCTACCGACGCCGGGATCAGCATGCCGCCGCCCAGGGTCACCAGCACCTGCGGCAGCGAGAGGCCGAGCACCGACAACCCGAGCGTGGCATGCACCAGCAAGGTGGCAAGGGCCCCTGTTGCGACCAGGCTCACGCCGATGCCGACGATACGCTGCGGGCCCAGTTGCATGATCTTGCGCTGGGTGAACAGCGCCCCGGCGATCAACCCGGAAATGGTGGCGCCGAAGGCCAGGCCGTACTCGGCCGCGCTCAACCCCAGCAGGCCGATATAGACAGCCGAGGAACCGGCCACGACCGCGAACATCGCCCCGTAGGTGCCCGCCAGGGTGAACGCCAGGGCACGGCTGGAGCGCTGCTTGAGCAGGTCGAAGTAGTCCCGCGCCAGGGTCGCCGGATGACCGGCCTTAGGGTCGAGGCTGGGGTTGGATTCGCGGTAGTAGGCCAGCACCGCCAACAGAGCCAGGCTGCCAATGGTCAATGAGGCCAGGATGGGCGCGTGCCAGCCGCCCCATTGCGTGAGCAGGCCGCCCAGCATCGGGGCCAGGGCGATGGCACTGAGCATGCCGATCACGGTCATGGCCAGGGCCGGCGCGGCCTGGGCCTTCCACACATCGCGCACGATGGCCCGCGCCAACACCAGCGCGGCGCAGGCGCCGAGGCCCTGGGCCACGCGCCCGTAGATGAAGCCGGTCATGCTGTCGGCCAGCAGCATCCAGGCCGTGGCGACCAGGTACAGGCTCAGCCCACCGATCAGCACCGGGCGACGGCCAATGCGGTCGGACAGCGGGCCGAGCAGCAACTGCCCGACGCCAAAGGCGGCGACGAAGGCGGACAGCGCGGCCAGGCTGCCACCACGGGCGGCGCCCAGGCCCTGCTCGATGCTGCCCAGGGCGGGAATGATCAGTTGGGTGGATATCTCGCCCATGGCGGTCAGCACCATGAGGATCACCAGCAGCAGGCGTGACGGGTTCATGCGCGGACTCCTTCTACTTCGCCATCCAGCGCCAGGGCCATCAGCTGCCACTCCAGTGCCTGCCAGTCGTCATTGCTGATGGCGGACGGCGTACCGCAGTCCGCGATGCGTTCTACTGCGTGTTGTTCATTGTTCATCGCATGCACCTCCGTTGGTCGCTTCGCCCTTGGGCTGACGATTTAAATTACGAGTGACATATATACACGAAATTAGATTATGCCTATCATATTTTCGACCCACGGTATTTCCGCCCTGTGCCGCCGAACCAGAGGATCGCTCCATGAACCGTTCGCACGCCGCCCTTCTCGCCCTGATTCCTGCCGCCCTGCTGGCCCTGAGTGGCTGCAACAGTCAGGCCGACACCAGCGTCTCGGCGCCGCAACCGCGCGCTGTCCTGGTGGCGGAGGTGCAAGCCGCCGCCCAGCAGGACGCCCTCTACACCGGCGTGGTGGCAGCGCGTACCGCCAGCGACCTGGGTTTCCGCGTCGGCGGCAAAGTGATCGCCCGCAAGGTGGACCCGGGCACCCGCGTCAAACGTGGCGACGTGCTGTTGGTGCTGGACAACACCGACTTCGAACTGGCCCTGCGCGCCGCACGCAACCGCGTTACCGCCGCCGAAGCCGAACTGCGCCAGGCGCGTGATGACGAATCCCGCTACCGCCGTCTGGCCGGCACCGGCGCTGTTTCCCGCCAGATATTCGATCAGGCCGCCACACGCCTGCGGGTGGCCCAGGCCGAGCAAGCCGCTGCCACCTCCGAAGCCGCCCAGGTGGAAAACCGCCGCGCCTACTCGACCTTGAAGGCCGATGCCGACGGCGTGATCACCGACGTGCGCGTGGACCGCGGACAGGTGGTCGCTGAAGGTCAGGTGGTTGCCAGCCTGGCCCATGACGGCGCTCGCGAAGCGGTGATCGACATCCCGGAAACCCAGCGCGCCCTGGCCAGCCACGCGGCCCGTGCCTATCCCTACGGCGCCGCGGCTGAGGCGGTGCCCGCCACCCTGCGCGAACTCTCCGCCGCAGCGGACGCCACCACGCGCACCTTCCGTGCTCGCTACACCCTGGGCGGGGAATCAGCTGCCCTGGCCATCGGTTCCACAGTCACCCTGCGCCTGGATGGCGCGGCCCAGCAGAAGCTGGTGCGCGTGCCGCTGGGCGCCCTGCATGACAAGGGCCAGGGCGCCGGTGTCTGGGTGATTGGCAAGGACAACAACGTGGAGTTGCGACCGGTACGCGTGGTGCGACTGGAGCAGGAAGAGGCCGTGCTGGAAGGTGGCGTGCAACCCGGCGAGCGCATCGTCGCCCTCGGTGCCCACCTGCTGAACACCGGCGACAGCATCCGCGAACTGCCGGCGCCGTCGCTGGCCCTGGAGCACTGAGATGAGCCGCTTCAACCTCTCAGCCTTCGCCGTGCAGAACCGCGCCGTCACCCTCTTCCTGATCATCGCCACCCTGATCGCCGGCGCCATTGCCTTCAGCAAGCTGGGGCGCGCCGAAGACCCGTCCTTCACGGTCAAGACCATGACCATCACCGCCGCCTGGCCCGGCGCCACCGCGCGGGAAATGCAGGAGCAGGTGGCAGACCGCCTGGAAAAGCGCCTGCAGGAACTGGACTTCTACGACCGGGTTGAAACCATCGCCCAACCTGGCTTCGTCTCGATGAAGCTCCAGTACCTCGATTCCACGCGGCCCGGCGACATCCAAGAGCTCTTCTACCAGACCCGCAAGAAGCTCTCCGACGAAGCCAAGCGTCTGCCGCAAGGCGTGGTCGGGCCTTTCTTCAACGACGAATACTCCGACGTCTACTTCGCCCTCTATGCCCTCGAAGCCGAGCAACTGCCCCACCGCCAACTGGTGCAGATGGCCGAGGACCTGCGCCAGGGCCTGCTCAACCTGCCCGGTGTGAAGAAGGTCAACATCCTCGGCGAACAGGCCCAGCGCATCTTCGTCGAGTTCTCCTATGAGCGCCTGGCGACCCTGGGCCTCAAGCCCGAACAGATCTTCGAAGCCCTGGGCAAGCAGAACGGCGTGGCCCCGGCGGGCTTCGTCGAAACCAGCGGGCCGCGCGCCTACATCCGCCTGGACGGCGCCTTCGACAGCCTGAAGCTGATCGAGAACGTGCCCATCAACGCCAACGGCAAACTGCTGCGCATCGCCGACGTCGCCACGGTAAAGCGCGGCTATGAAGATCCACCCAGCTACCGTATCCGCCACCAGGGCGAGCCGGCGCTGATGCTCGGTGTGATCATGGAGAAGCATTTCAATGGCCTGGAGCTGGACAAATCCCTGCAGGCCGAGGAAGAGCGCATCCACGCCGGGCTGCCGCTTGGCGTGACCTTCGACAAGGTCTCCGACCAGGCCGAAAAGATCCGCATCGCGGTCAACGAGTTCATGCTCAAGTTCTTCGTCGCCCTCGGCGTAGTGATGCTGATCAGCCTGCTGGCCCTGGGTTTCCGCGTCGGCCTGGTGGTGGCGGCAGCGGTGCCGCTGACCCTGTCCATCGTCTTCGTAGTGATGCTGATGACCGGCCGCGAGTTCGACCGCATCACTCTCGGCGCGCTGATCTTGTCCCTTGGCCTGCTGGTGGACGACGCCATCATCGCCATCGAAATGATGGTGGTGAAACTGGAGGAAGGCCTGGACCGTGTCCAGGCCGCCACCTTCGCCTGGACCTCCACCGCCGCGCCCATGCTTACCGGCACCCTGGTGACCGTGATCGGCTTCCTGCCGGTGGGCTTCGCCAAGTCCGGCGCCGGGGAATACGCCGGCAACATCTTCTGGATCGTCGGCTTCGCCCTGATCGCCTCCTGGGTGGTAGCGGTGTTCTTCACGCCCTACCTGGGGGTGAAACTGCTGCCGAACATCAAACCGGTGCCCGGCGGCCATGAAGCGCTCTACGCCACCCGCCTCTACCAGCGCCTGCGCGCGCTGGTCACCTGGTGCGTCAACCATCGCAAGTCGGTCACCGCGCTGGTGGTGCTGGCCTTCGTGCTCAGCGGCCTGGGCATGGGCGTGGTGAAGAAGCAGTTCTTCCCCAACTCCGACCGCTCCGAACTGCTGGTCGAGGTCTATATGCCGCCGGGCAGCGCGTTCAAGGCCACCGAAGCCGTGGTCGCGCAGCTGGAAAAGGCCCTGCTGGACGAACCGCAGACCAAGCTGGTTGACGCCTACGTGGGTGGCGGCGCACCGCGCTTCTTCCTGTCCCTGAACCCCGAACTGCCGGACCCGGCCTTCGCCAAGATCATCGTGCAGACAGCGAACTCAGACGCCCGCGACGCCCTCAAGGCGCGCATGCGTGAGCGCATCGAAGCCGGTGAATTCCCGTCCGCACGCGTACGCGTCACCCAACTGCTGTTCGGCCCGCCGGTCCCCTTCCCGGTCGTGTTCCGCGTTTCTGGCCCGGACCTCGACACCCTGCGCCAGATCAGCGAAGACGTTCGCACCGTGGTCGCAGCCAACAGCCTGACCCGCGACACCTTCGTCGACTGGGGCGAGCGCAGCAGCGCCTATCGCCTGGTACTGGACCAGGACCGCCTGCGCCTGCTCGGCTTCACCCCCAACGAAGTCAAGAGCCAGCTCAATGCCCTGCTCACCGGCAACCCGGTGACCGAAGTGCGTGAAGGCACACGCACCGTGGCCGTGATGGTGCGGGCGCTGAATGCCCAACGGGAAAACCTCGGCGGCATCCAGGGCCTGACCATCACCAACTCAGCCGGCGTCTCGGTGCCGCTCGAACAAGTCGGCCGCTTCCAGCCTGTGATGGAAGATCCCATCCTCAAGCGCCGCGACCGCGAACCGACTTTCGAAGTGCGCGCCGACATCGTTGCCGGCACCCAGCCGCCGGATGTGGAGAAGGCCGTCTACGCCCAGCTGCAACCGCTGATCGCCAAGCTGCCGGCGGGCTACAAGGTGACCATCGCCGGCCCGGTGGAAGAAAGCGCCAAGGCGAACAAGGCGCTCGCCGTGCTGTTCCCGGTGATGATCCTGCTGACCCTGGTGGTGATCATGTTCCAGGTGCGTTCCTTCGGCGTGATGTTCATGGTCTTCGCCACCGCGCCCCTGGGTCTGATCGGCGCCATCCCGGCGCTGCTGCTGTTCAACCAGCCCTTCGGCTTCAACGCCATCCTGGCGCTGATCGGCATCGGCGGCATCCTGATGCGCAATACCCTGATCTTCACCGACCAGATCGAACAGGAGCGGGCCCACGGCCGCCCCCTGCGCGAAGCCATCATCGAAGCCACCGTCCGCCGCGCCCGCCCGGTACTGCTCACGGCCCTGGCCGCCGCCCTGGCCTTCATCCCGCTGACCTTCTCGGTGTTCTGGTCATCCCTGGCCTACGTGCTGATCGGCGGCGTGCTGGTGGGCACCGTGCTGACCCTGCTGTTCCTGCCGGCGCTGTGCGCACTGGTACTGCGGAAGGAAAAACCGATAACCACCGCAGCGGCCCTGGCATGAGGCGGTAAACCTCCTGTAGGTGCGAATTCATTCGCCAAGGGCAACGCAGTTGCCCCCGGGGCCAGTCAGGGCAGACCGGCGGCCTGCTTGGCAAATGAATTCCCCCCCACAAAGAAGCGGACCATCCCCCGGATTTCATCCGGGCTACACGGCCAATCACCCCAGTAATGCGGCGCTGGACGCATTAATCCGCGCAGCAGCTGTGCACCTTGGCGGGCTCGTCCTCGTAGCGGTCGTGGTAGGTCATCCAGTCCATGATTTCCGCTTCGTCCCGTCCCTTGGGCAGCAAGTCGAGGAAGTTGTACGCCCCCACCAGCAGGTCCAGTCCCCGGGCGTAGGTGGAATAGGTGTGGAAAATCTGCCCCGCCTCGTTGCGGTAGAACACGCTGAGCCCTGGCATGTCCTCGCCCGGGTCCTTGCTGGTGCCGTAGTTGTAGCGCGCGGTGCCGGCGTCGATGTCTTCGCGCCGTGCGGCCACGCCGAAGTCCTGGTTGAAGCTGCTGCCCTGGGACGACACCCACTTGAACGTCCAGCCCATGCGCTTGCGGAAAGCCTGGAACTCCTGCAAAGGCGCCCGCGACACGCAGAGCAAGGTCACATCGTGGTGTTTGAGATGCTGGTTGGGGCCGTCGATATGGTCGGCAAGGAATGAGCAACCCGGGCAGCCCTCCTTCCAGCCGGGACCGAACATGAAGTGGTAGACCACCAGCGTGCTGCGCCCGTCGAACAGGTCGGCCAGGGTTTCCCAGCCGTCCGGTCCCTCGAAGGCGTAGACCTGCTCGATGCGTACCCAGGGCAGCGCACGGCGCTCGGCACTGAGCTTGTCGCGCTCGCGGGTGAAGGCCTTTTCCTGGCGCAGCAACGCCTCACGGGCCTGAAGCCATTCTGCTCGAGAAACTACGGGGTGATTGTCGATTTTCATGGTGCGCACTCCTGAACCAGACGTTGATAGGGATCTCGCCCTGGTAGTCGTCCGGCAGCGGGAGCGCTCGACAATAGTGCGAAGCGTTGGCGACGAGCGGTCTCGCCTCAGAAGCTGAGGCCGCGTCTGGCCTCCAGCCGCTGGACAGTGGCGCTCGGTGTTTCGCCGAACAGCTTGCGGTACTCGCTGGAGAAGCGCCCGAGGTGATTGAAGCCCCAGGCCATGGCAATCTCGGAGATGTTGCGCTGCGAGCGATCCTCGAGGATGTCCTGGCGCACGGCGGTCAGCCGATGCTTCTTCAAGTAGGCCATCGGCGACTGGTCGAAGTACTTCCTGAAGCCCTCGAACAGCTTGAAGCGCGAAACGCCGGCGGCTCGCTCGATATCTTCCAGACAGATGTCCTCGCGGGCATGGGCCTGGATGAACGAGCGGGCACGCAGCAGGTAGTGCGGCAGCTTGATCTCCAGACGCTCGCGCAGCTCGTCCGAATAGTTGTTCGGTTGCGCCAGGATCAGTCCCTTGATCAGCGCGCTTTCCAGGTCGCGGGTGAAGAACAGCTGGCCGTAGAGGTCACGGCTGCGTTCCAACTCATCGATCAGGTGCCGGGCCATGCGCCACCAGGACGCAGCCGCGCCATCCACGGCGTCCATCTCGGCCTGGAAGCATATGGGCAAGTCCACGCTGCGCTGCAGCAGGTCTTCCAGCGTCTGCTGCATGGCAGCACGGGGAATGGCCACTTGCAGCTTGTGGCAGTCGCCGCCGATGGTCAGCTCCTGGTGCTCGTGGGGCGAGACGATCACGCCCCAATCGCGATCCGAATGCAGCAGACGACCGGACTTGGCCAGCTCCTGCTCGCCGCGGAGAGGCAGGCTGACGCTGTAGCAGTTGAGGTTCATTTCTTCACCGACGCCGATGGTGACGTCGGTGCCGTACTCCACATAGCCCAGGGTCGTGGACATCGAGGGCAGCACATTGCCGCTGTGGTGGAACTGGATGCGTTCGGGCCTCGCCACCTTCAAGTGGTGAGGGCCGCAAATGTTCGACATCCAGGACCGGGCTCCGGCCAGATCGTAGCGATCGGCGGATATGTCTCGAAAATGAAGATGGTTCTTCGTACTCATCACGCGGCACCCAACACGGCAATTGGAGATGCGCGCTCTAGCGGCGCGTCGAGTTAAAGCAGGCAAGCTCCATGCCACGCCAGCACGATCCTTCGAAGAGCAGAAAACGAGGATAGCATTGGCCAACTTTCCGGATAGAACCGTTCCTCCCGCCCCCGGACGGGTCACCTCAAAGAACCAGACCGCGCGTCTGGACGCCTCATCCCAGAGCGTTGCTGCCACGCCCTGAAGCACGCGCAGCAACGTTTCGATGCGCGCCTTGCCCACCGTCACCGGCGCCACTCGATGACGCACCGCCAGACAGGTGAAGCGCCCCAGTGTTACCCGACTTGGGAAGGGCGCGCAGGCAAAGGGTTACCCGCGCAGCACCGGCGGATAGTCTTCGCCAATTTTTCGGATAGCGCGCAGCGAACGAATCGGGTAGCCATCCGCCCTTTCCACGATTTTGCGTTACCTCGTGCCAATCCAGGCCAGGCCACCGTTACCGCGCCCCGTCAACCTGCCGACAGCGTGGATTCAATTCCCCTTCAGCACCTCGCCGCTATCCGCTTCCCGGACAAAGGCTATCCACTTTTTCCGACCGCCCGAAATCCGCTGAAAACCCCGTCCCCTGCGCCTTGCGGCCAGCCAGCCGAACACAAAATTTTCGGCGCATCTTTGCCAACCAAGCGGATAGACCGGGGAAGTCCCGGCTCCTTCTAATGGCCTCCACTGTTTCGCCCGATGTGGAAGGTGCCACCCATGAATACTTCGAATAAAAACGTTGCGCAGTGGAGAGAGTACGTCAGCGGCTGCCTGGACTTCCGTCCGGCCGAAGGCGTGTACCGCATTGCCCGGGACATGTTCACCGAGCCGGAGCTGTTCGACCTGGAGATGGAGCTGATCTTCGAGAAGAACTGGATCTACGCCTGCCACGAGAGCGAGATCCCCAACGTCCACGACTTCATGACGATGCGCGCCGGCCGCCAGCCAATGATCATCACCCGTGACGGCAATGGCGCGCTGAACGCCCTGATCAACGCCTGCCAGCATCGCGGCGCCACCCTCACCCGTGTGGGCAAGGGCAACCAGTCCACCTTCACCTGCCCCTTCCACGCCTGGTGCTACAAGAGCGACGGCCGTCTGGTGAAGGTCAAGGCGCCCGGCGAGTACCCGGAAGGCTTCGACAAGGCCACCCGTGGCCTGAAGAAAGCCCGCATCGAAAGCTACAAGGGCTTCGTCTTCATCAGCCTGGACCCCAACGGCACCGACTCCCTGGAAGACTTCCTCGGCGACGCCAAGGTGTTCTTCGACATGATGGTCGCCCAGTCGCCCACCGGTGAGCTGGAAGTGCTGCCCGGCAGGTCCACCTACACCTTCGACGGCAACTGGAAGTTGCAGAACGAGAACGGCCTGGACGGTTATCACGTCAGCACCGTGCACTACAACTACGTGGCCACCGTGCAACACCGCCAGCAGGTCAACGCCGCCAAGGGTGGCGCCAGCAGCACCCTGGACTACAGCAAGCTCGGCGCCGGCGATGCGGAGACCGACGATGGCTGGTTCTCATTCCACAACGGCCACAGCGTGCTGTTCAGCGACATGCCCAACCCCACCGTGCGTCCCGGCTACGCCACCGTGATGCCGCGTCTGGTGGAAGAGCACGGCCAGGCCAAGGCGGAGTGGATGATGCACCGCCTGCGCAACCTGAACATCTACCCCAGCCTGTTCTTCATGGACCAGATCAGCTCCCAACTGCGCATCGTGCGCCCGGTGGCCTGGAACAAGACCGAGGTCATCAGCCAGTGCATCGGCGTGAAAGGCGAATCCGACGCCGACCGCGAGAGCCGCATCCGCCAGTTCGAGGACTTCTTCAACGTCTCCGGCCTCGGCACCCCCGACGACCTGGTGGAATTCCGCGAACAGCAACGCGGCTTCCAGGGCCGCCTCGAGCGCTGGAGCGACATCTCCCGCGGCTACGGCAAGTGGGTCACCGGCGCCACGCCGAACAGCCAGACCCTGGGCATCGCCCCGGTGATGACCGGCACCGAATTCACCCATGAAGGCCTGTACGTGAACCAGCACAGCAACTGGCAGCGGTTCCTGCTCCAGGGCCTGGACCAGAAAGCCCTGAAACTGCAGGAGGTGCAGGCATGAACCCGCAGCTGCAATACCAGATCGAACAGTTCCTCTACCGCAAGTCGGCCCTGTGCGACGCCCAGGACTGGGACGCCTACCTGGACCTGTTCGACGAGCAGTGTGAGTACCACCTGCCGCAGTGGGAGTCCGAGCACCAGTACACCACCGACCCGAAGCGCGGCATGTCGCTGATCTACTACAGCAACCGCTCGGGCCTGGAAGACCGCGTATTCCGCATCCGCACCGGCAAGGCCGCCTCAACCATCCCAATGCCGCGCACCCTGCACCAGATCAGCAACGTGCGCATCAAGGAGCGTGACGACGGCCAACTGGAAGTGAAGACCAACTGGCACACCCTGTACTTCCGGCTAGGCCAGAGCGAGCAGTTCTTCGGCCATGCGACCTACCACCTCAAGCCCACGGGCGAGAGCTGGAAGATCACCCGCAAGCACATGCTCCTGCTCAACGACACCATCAACTCGGTGCTCGATTTCTACCACCTCTGATTGCCCGGATGTACGCGCCATGAACCACAAGGTCGCCTTCAGTTTTGCCGATGGCAAAACGCTGTTCTTCCCCGTGCACGGCAACGAGATCCTGCTCGATGCCGCCCTGCGCAACGGCATCAACATTCCGCTGGACTGCCGCGAGGGCGTCTGCGGCACCTGCATGGGCCGCTGCGAGTCCGGCCGCTACGCCATGGACTACGTGGACGAGGAGGCCTTGTCGGCCAAGGACCTGGAACAGCGCAAAATGCTTACCTGCCAGACCCGCGTGCAGTCCGACGCCGCCTTCTACTTCGACTTCGACTCGGCGCTCTGCGGCGCGTCGAAGACGGTGGAAGAGCGCGGCATCGTCACCCATGTCGAGCAGGTCTCACCGAGCACCGCCATCCTTCACCTGGATGCCGGTGTCGACGGCCAGCACCTCGACTTCCTGCCGGGCCAATACGCCCGCTTACAGGTACCGGGCACGGACTCGAAACGCTCCTACTCCTTCGCCAACCGGCCGAATGCAGAGAACAAGCTGCAGTTCCTCATCCGCCTGCTGCCGGACGGGGCGATGAGCAACTACATCCGCGAGCGCTGCAAGGTGGGCGACGAGATCCGCTTCGAGGCCCCACTGGGTGCCTTCTACATGCGCCACATCGAGAAGCCGCTGCTGCTGGTAGCCGGCGGCACCGGACTCTCGGCCTTCCTCGGCATGCTCGACGAAATCGCCGAGCGCGGCGGCTGCGGCCAGCCGGTGCACCTGTTCTACGGCGTGCGTCAGGTGGCCGACCTCTGCGAGTTGGAGCGCATCCAGGGCTACGCCGCGCGCATCCCCCGTTTCAGCTTCACCCCGGTGATCAGCGACGAAGGTCAGGACTGGAATGGCAAACGCGGCTACGTACCCGAGCACTTCGATGCAGCCGCCCTGCGCGAAGCCCCCTTCGACATGTACCTGTGCGGCCCGCCGCCGATGGTCGAGTCGGTGAAGACCTGGCTCACGGAAAACAGCCTCGACAACGGCCACCTGTATTTCGAGAAGTTCACCGAGAGCAATACCTGAAAAGCCCGCTCTGACCTCTCCGTAGGATGGGTAGAGCCTGCGAAACCCATCGATTAGCGACCTCAAGCGCCATCGGACTCGATGCCCTGGCACGGCCAGCATGGGTTTCGCTCCGCTCCACCCATCCTACGAGAGCAAGAAGAACAAAAGCGCTCCACCTGCTTCACCAACTGCCCACACAACAACTAGCAGGCCGGGTCACGACGGCACTGCGCAACCAAGGCGGTAACCATGAAAAAGACCCTTGAACTTGCGATGCTCGGGGCCGCACTGGCCTCTTCCCTTCCCGCCCTGGCACAGGACCCTGTGCGCATCGGCTTCATCACCACCCTTTCGACCCCGGCCGGTTACCTCGGCGAGGACGCCCGCGACGCCTTCCGCCTGGCCATGGAGCAGGAAGGCGGCAAACTCGGCGGCGTGCCGGTGGAACTGGTGGTCGAGGACGACGGCCTGCAACCTGCCAAGGGCAAGCAGATCATCGACCGCATGAGCCTGGACGGCATCTCCCTCTACACTGGCGTGATGTTCTCCAATGTGCTGGCCGCCGTGGTCAACGGCGCCACCCAGGGCGACCGTTTCTACATCAGCACCAACGCCGCACCTTCCAACCTTGCCGGCGCGCAGTGCAAGCCGAACTACTTCGCTGCCTCCTACCAGAACGATGTGCCCCATGAGATGGCCGGCGTTGCCGCCAACGACCTGGGCTACAAGAAGATGGTCATCCTGGCGCCCAACTACCAGGCCGGTCGCGATGCGCTGGCCGGGTTCAAGCGCACTTTCAAGGGCGAAGTCACCGAGATCTACACCAAGCTCAACCAGCTGGACTTCTCCGTGGAACTGGCGCGCATCCGCTCGCTGAACCCGGACGCCGTGTTCCAGTTCCATCCTGGTGGTGCCGGCATCAACTTCGCCAAGCAGTACGGCAGCTCGGGTCTGGCGAAGAGCATTCCAATGGTGGTGCCGGTGTTTTCCATGGATGAACGCATGCTCGCGGCTACCGGCAACGTGGCCGAGGGCGTCAACGTGGTGAGCGGCTGGAACCCGCAGTCCGACAACCCGACCAACCAGGCCTTCATCAAGGCCTTCACCGAGAAGTACAACCGCGCGCCGACCATGTATGCCGCCCAGGGCTACGACACCGCGCGCCTGATCGGCTCGGCACTCAAGGCCACCAACGGCAACCTCAAGGACGCCGATGCCTTCCGCGCGGCCCTGCGCGATGCCCGCTTCGACTCGGTACGTGGCGACTTCCGCTTCGGCAGCAACCAGCATGCGGTGATCGACTGGCACCTGCTCAAGGTCCAGGCCGGCGCCGACGGCAAGCTCGCCGAAGTGCCGGTGAAGACCATCGCCAAGGCCCAGGTGGACAGCTACGCAGCCCAGTGCGCGCTCTGATTCCAACCTGATCCGCCTGCCCGCCGGCCACACCGGCGGGCCACCACCGCAGGACTTCGCCATGCTGTTGCTCGAACAACTTCTCAATGGCCTGCAGTACAGCGCCCTGCTGTTTCTGCTCGCCTCCGGCCTGACGCTGATCTTCGGCATCATGGGCGTCATCAACCTGGCCCACGGCGCCTTCTACATGGTCGGCGCCTTCTGTGCCGCCTATACCGCCATTGCCAGCGGCTCGTTCTGGCTCGGCGGCCTCGCCGCCCTGGCCGGTGCCGCGCTCTACGGCCTGGTGATCGAAACCGGGATCATCCGCCGTCTCTACAACCGCGACCATCTGGACCAGGTGCTGGCCACCCTCGCAGTGGTGTTCTTCACCAACGAGCTGATCACCCTGCTGTTCGGCCGCAGCCCGCCGGCCATGCCGACGCCGGACTGGTACAACGCCTTCGTCGAAGTGCTCCCCGGCCTGATGTACCCGGTCAGCCGCCTGCTCTTCATCGGCGCGGGCCTGCTGGTGGCGTTGGGCATGTGGCTGCTGATCAACCACACCCGCCTGGGCATGCTCATTCGCGCCGGCGCCGACGACCACGAGATGGTCGGTGCGCTGGGGGTAAACATCAGCCGTCTCTACACCCTGGTATTCGTTTTCGGCTGCATGCTCTGCGGCCTCGCCGGGTTCATGGCCGCGCCGCTGCTCTCGGTGGAGATCGGCATGGGCGAGAAGGTGCTGATCACTACGTTCGTGGTCATCGTCGTCGGCGGCGTTGGCTCGGTGCGCGGTGCCCTGGTGGGCGCCCTGCTGATCGGCATGGTCGACAGCCTGGGCCGCGCCTACATCCCGCAACTGCTGGACCAGCTGCTGCCGGCCGAGGTCAGCGGTGCCCTGAGCGCCGGGCTGATATCCGCCAGCGCGTACATCGTCATGGCCCTGGTGCTGCTGGTGCGTCCGCGTGGCCTGCTGCCGGCCCGCGCCTGAGGAGAATCCCATGTCCCGTCGCCTCTTTATCGACCTGGCCTGCCTGGCCACCTTCGCGCTGATGCCCCTGGTGGCAGCGCTGTTCGACGAACCCTTCCTGGTCAGCCTGTTCACGCGCCTGGCCATCTACGGCATGGCCGCCGCCAGCCTGGACCTGCTGATCGGCTACGGCGCCCTGGTCAGCTTCGGCCACGCGGCCTTCTTCGGCCTGGGCGGCTACGTGGTCGGCATCATCGCCTTCCACAGCTCGCAGGCGATGCCGCTGTGGGGCTGGGAAGGCAGCAACAGCGCGCTGGTGGTCTGGCCGCTGGCCCTACTCTGCTGCGCCCTGCTTGGCCTGGTGATGGGCTACCTGTCGCTGCGCACCAGCGGCGTGCAGTTCATCATGATCACCCTGGCCTTCAGCCAGATGCTCTATTTCATCCTCGGTTCGCTGTCGCTCTACGGCGGTGACGACGGCATCCTGATGAACGAGCGCAACAGCCTGCCCGGCCTCGACCTGAATGACGCCAACGCGTTCTACTACCTCTGCGTAGCCCTGCTGGTGGGCTGGCTGTTGTTCTGTCGGCGCCTGGTGGATTCGCGATTCGGCTTCGTCCTGCGCGGCCTCAAGCAGAGCGAGCGGCGTACCGTCAGCCTCGGCCTGAAACCCCTGCGCTATCGCCTCACCACCTTCGTCATCGCCGGCCTCGGCGCGGGGCTGGCCGGTGTGCTCTGGGCCAACTACGCGCTGTTCGTCAGCCCTGACATGGGCGCCTGGCAGAAGTCCGGTGAACTGATGGCGATGGTCATCCTCGGCGGCGTCGGCACCCTCCTCGGCCCGGTGCTGGGAGCGGCTGTCTACCTCGGCCTGGAACAGCTGTTGAGCCTGTGGACCGAGCACTGGCTGCTGATCTTCGGCCCCCTCCTGCTGCTGGTAGTGCTGTTCGGCCGCCAGGGCATCTACGGCCTGCTGATGGCCCGTCAAGGGCCGCGCAAGGTCTCCGCCAAGTCCCCCCCTGTCGCCACCACCCGCGAGGTGCACCCATGAGCGCGCAACTGTCCATTCGGGGCCTGGAAAAGGCCTTCGGTGCAGTGAAAGCCACCAACGGCGCCAACCTGGAGCTGGCCGCTGGCGAGTTGCACGCCATCATCGGCCCCAACGGCGCCGGCAAGTCGACGTTGATCTCGCAGATCGCCGGGGAAATCCGCCCGGACAAGGGCCAGATCCTCTTCGCCGGCCAGGACATCACCGACGTGCCGGCCCATGAGCGGCCGCGCCTGGGCCTGGCCCGCTCCTTCCAGGTCAGCCAGCTCTACCCGGACTTCAGCCTGCTGGAGAACGTCGCGGTGGCCATCGCTGCCCGCGAAGGCAAGAGTTTCGGCATGTGGCGCCCGCTGTCCCGTGACCGCCGCCTGCTGGACCCGGCCCAGGGCTACCTGGAACAGGTGGGCCTCGGTCGCCGCGCGCAGGACCTGGTGAGCGAGCTGTCCCACGGCGAACGCCGCCAGCTGGAACTGGCCCTGGCACTGGCCCAGGAAGCCTCGGTCCTGCTGCTGGACGAACCCATGGCCGGCATGGGGGCGGAAGAATCCGCACGCATGACCGAGCTGCTCCAGTCGCTCAAGGGGCGCTACGCCATTCTGCTGGTAGAGCACGACATGGATGCCGTGTTCGCCCTCGCCGACCGCATCACCGTACTGGTCTATGGCCAGACCATCCTCACCGGCTCCGTCGAAGAAGTCCGCAGCAACGCGCAGGTCCGCACTGCCTACCTGGGGGAAGAACATGCTTGAAGTCAGTGGATTGCAGGCCGGCTACGGCCTGAGCCAGGTGCTGTTCGACATGCACCTGAGCATCGAACAGGGTCAGGTGGTCTCGCTGATAGGCCGTAACGGCATGGGCAAGACCACCACCGTGAAATCCATCATGGGCCTGCTCAAGCCCAGTGCCGGCAGTATCCGCATCCACGGCCAGGAGATGCGCGGCGCCATGCCCTACCGCATCGCCCAGGCGGGCCTCGGACTGGTGCCAGAGGGCCGCCGCGCCTTCGGCAGCCTGAGCGTGAAGGAAAACCTGCTGGCCACCGCCACCAAGGGCGGCAAGTGGGACCTGGCGCGCATCTACGCGCTGTTCCCGCGTCTGCAAGAGCGCCGGGAGCAATTGTCCAGGACCCTCTCCGGCGGCGAGCAACAGATGCTGGTGGTGGGCCGCGCACTGATGACCAACCCGCAGTTGCTGATCCTCGACGAAGCCACCGAAGGCCTGGCCCCGGTGATCCGCGAGACCATCTGGAACTGCCTGGCCACCCTCAAGGCCGAGGGCGAAACCATCCTGGTCATCGACAAGAACCTCAAGGAGATGGCGCGGGTGGTCGATCGCCACCACATCATCGAGAAGGGCCGACAGGTCTGGCAGGGCACGCCGGATCAACTCGCCGCGACACCGGAGTTGTCGCACCGATACCTGGGCGTCTAGCTCGCCCTTGAATCCGGCCCGTAGTCACGACGGGCCGGACACCCCGACGCAACCCGCCCTCCATCGGCCTCCTCGAAGGCCGGCGGCGGACGGTTGCGCCCAGAAAACCAGAAGAAGAAGAGCCTTGCGATGATCTACAAGTCCCGTGCGTTCCCGATCCTTTTGAGCACCCTCCCGCTTTCGGCCCTGGCTGCAGAATCCGGCTTCATCGCGGATTCCACCGCGACCCTGCAACTGCGCAATTACTACTTCAGCCGCGACTTCTCCGACATCGTCGGGCCGAACCAGCAGTCCAAGGCCGAGGAATGGGCCCAGGGCTTCATCCTCAACTTCAAGTCCGGCTATACCCCTGGACCGGTGGGCTTCGGCATCGATGCCATCGGCACCCTCGGCATCAAGCTCGACAGCAGCCCCGACCGCGTCAACACCGGCCTGCTGCCGGTGCAGGAAGATGGCGAGGCCGCCGACGACTACAGCCGCCTGGGCGTGGCCGGCAAGATGCGCATGTCGAAGACCGAGCTGAAAGTCGGCGAGCTGCAACCCAACCTGCCGGTACTGATGTTCAGCGACATCCGCCTGCTGCCGCCCAGCTACCAGGGCGCCAGCATCACCTCCAATGAGATCGCCGGCCTGACCTTGCAAGGCGGCCACCTGACCGGCACCAGCCTGCGCAACGAGGCCGGCGACGACAAGATCCAGGCCCAGATCGGCTACCAACCGCAGCGCCAGGCCGCAAGCGATGCCTTCAACTACGCCGGCGCCGACTACGCCTTCAACGCCAACCGCACCACGGTAGGTGCCTGGTACGCGCAGCTGGAGGACATCTACGACCAGCGCCTGATCAGCCTCAAGCACGCCGAGCCGGTGGGTGACTGGGTACTGGGCGCCAACATGGGCTTCTACGACTCCGCCGAAGACGGCAAGAAGCTGATCGGGGAGGTCGACAACCAGGCCTTCTACTCCCTGCTCTCGGCCAAGCGCGGCGGCCATACCTTCTTCGTCGGCTACCAGGGCATGTACGGCGACCAGGGCTTCCCCAAGGTGTTCGCCAACATCACACCGCTGGGCAACGAAGTGCCGACCTACGAGTTCGCTTCGGCGGATGAGCGCTCCTGGCAGGTGCGCCATGACTACGACTTCGCCGCCCTCGGCATCCCCGGCCTGACCACCACTGTGCGCTACATCAAGGGCGACAACGTGGATACCGGCAAGGGCTTCGAAGGCGAGGACTGGGAACGCGACCTGGATATCGGCTACGTGATCCAGAGCGGCTCGCTCAAGGGCCTGGGTGTGCGCATCCGCAATGTCACCGCACGTTCCAACTACCGCACCGACATTGACGAGAACCGGCTGATCCTCAATTACACATTGGCACTGTTCTAAGACCGAGCACCAAGATCAGGCCTCGGCACGGCCTGCTCTACCTGTGGGGGCGATTTCAATCGCGAAGCAGACCGAAGGGCTGCCCTACGGAGGTTCGTTGGGGGCAGCTACGCCGCCCCTAGCGAATGAATTCGCCCCCACAGGTAACTTCCCCCGGTGCCTGCCACCGACAAGGATTCCCCATGTCCCGACAATCCCTGGCCGCCCTGCTGCTCTTTCTCGGCGGCCTGTTCATGCTCGCCGCCTGGCTGCTGGCCAGCCCTTGGCCGCTGGTCCTGGCCGGCGCCTGCAGCTTCTGCGGTGGGTTGCTCTATCACCATCTGCCTGCTCAGGTCATCGAGATTCCGGTGATCCAGCCAGCCCCGGAGCCGCTGCCCGCCTCGCCGCCCCTTGTGGATATCTCCGCATCGCCAGTGCCCAGCCTGCCCCTCGAACCACTGCTGACCCGCCTGGTCGACCTCGGTGGCGCCATCGCCCAGAGCGAGGCCGACATGCAGCAGGCCAATACCCTGGCGCGGCAGGCAGGCGAGTGCCTGCAACTGAGCACCCGCAGCATCGAAGACTCGAAAACCTCGATCAGCCAGTTGGGCGACTATATGGTCCATATCACCGCGGTGTTCAACGACCTCAGTGACCAGTCGCAGCGCATCGGCTCCATCGTCGGCAGCATCCAGGAGATCGCCAAGCAAACCAACCTGCTGGCCCTCAATGCCGCCATCGAAGCGGCACGCGCCGGCGAGCAGGGTCGCGGCTTCGCGGTGGTGGCCGATGAAGTGCGCAACCTCGCCCGCCGCGCCAACGAAGCCAGCGAACAGATCAGGGAGATTGTCGGCGGCCTGCAAAACGCCTCGGAGAACGCCCGCACGGGCCTGGCCCAGGTGGACGGCTCGACCCGCTCCGGCCTGGAGAAATCCGCCATCGCGCTGCAGGCCCTGGCAGAGATGAAGACCGTGGCCACCACACGTTACGAAATCGTCCAGCGCATCATGCAGCGGCTGGAAGAGAAGCAGCGGATCACCGGGCAGTTGCGGGAGTTGTTGGGTTGAGGCTAATGGCTCCCTGTGGGGACGTTTTACTGTGGGGGGCGAATTCATTCGCGATGCAGGCCGCAGGTCTGCCTTTGGGGGCGCTGCGTGCCCCTCAGCGATTGAAATCGCCCCCACAAAGGATCTGCTACAACGCCATCAATTCGCACATCGCCCGGTACAACGGCGTCCCCGGCTGGCCCAGCTCCAGCACCACATCGAAATGGTTCCGGCCGGGCGCTTCGACAAAGCGCCCCGGCAGCCCGTTCGCGCGCCAGGCCTCGAGGAAGTCATGGGACTGGCGAGCGAACTCCGCCGTCTCCAGCGCCCCGTAGCTGATCACCAGCTCGGCGCCTCGCGTGGGCAGGTGGAAGGTCGGGCTGTTGCGCCGTGCCGCCGCCTCGTCCATCCCCATCCAGCCGTTGATATGCGTTTCCAGCAGCGGCCGTAGGTCGAACAGCCCACTGATGGGAAGCGCACCGCGCAGCACGCCGTCTGGCACGCCGTAGCGCCCATGCCAGCCTCCGGCCAGCAGCATCCCGGTCAGGTGCCCGCCCGCCGAACTGCCGCTCGCATACAGGCGCTGTGGGTCACCGCCGAACTCGGCGATATGCCGGTGCAGCCAGGCCAGCGCTTGGCGGGTCTGGCCGACGATGTGATCGAGGGTTACCGCCGGGGCCAGGTCGTAGTCCAGCACCACCACGCACGCGCCGGCAGCGGTCAGGGCCGGCGCCATAAAGGCGGAATCCGCCTTGGACAGGGCTCGCCAGTAGCCGCCGTGGATGAACAGCAGCACCGGGGCATCCGGCCGCTCGGCGGGGAAGATATCCAGCCGCTCGCCGGCACCCGGTCCGTAGGCAACATCCTTGAAACAGCGCAGGCCGGCATGGGCTTCGTCACTCAGCGCGCGGTAGTGGCGTGGGTACTGGTCGAAGTCCTCGACGCTGGCGCGGGCGTTGTATTGCACGTCGTAGTAGGCGGCCAGTTCGGCCGGATCGCTGGGGCGGGTCATGAGCACCTCCGATGGTTTTCCGGCGATTAGGCGGCATCCCGAGGAGGGGCGAAATCCGGAAAGTCGGGGATGGTTATCCGGAGAATTGGAGCAGTGATTCGCGGCAAGACCGAGTGCGGGGTGAGGGAAGCAGCGTTCGGCATTGCCCCGAAAGCAGCCGCCCATAAAAAAGCCGGCCAAACGGCCGGCTCAAATGGCGGAGGAACCAGCCTCCCCCACCAATTCGGTGACTCAGGCTTCGGCGCGTACGCGGTCGCGAATCGCTTCCTGTTCCGGAGTCAAAGCGGATTGCAGCTCGAAGTTGAACTCGATCTCGGCGAAGCGATCCTTGGCGCCACGGGCAGCGGCGGCAGCGGCGTCTTCAGTGAAGCGCACCTCACCCACCAGGCCGTCGCGGGTGGCGTAGGCGAAGTCGTCCCACAGGTACTCGTCGCCGGACAGGTTGATCTGGGTGGTCAGGTGGCGATAACCCGGCGCAGAGATGAAGAAGTGGATGTGCGCCGGACGATTGCCGTGGCGGCCCAGCAGGTTCAGCACTTCCTGGGTGGTGCCATCGGGCGGGCAGCCGTAGCCGGACGGCACGATGCTGCGGGCGCGGTAGCGGCCCTCACTGTCGGTGACGATGCGGCGGCGCAGGTTGTAGTCCGACTGGGTGGTGTCGAAGTAGGAGTAGGTGCCCTTGGTGTTGGCGTGCCACAGGTCGACTACCGCGCCGGCGATGGGCTGGCCTTCGGTATCGAGTACGCGGCCTTCGAGGAACATCACGGTGCCCGGGTCGGTGCCATCGTCCATGCGGGTTTCGCCTTCGGACAGCGGCGCGCCGGCTACGTACAGCGGGCCTTCGATGGTGCGCGGGGTGCCGCCGGACAGACCGGCCTGCTCGTCCTGGGCATCCAGCAGCAGGTCGAGGTAGTGCTCAAGGCCCAGGCCAGCCACCAGCAAGCCGGCTTCACCACGAGCGCCCATGCGGTTGAAGTAGTCCACCGCCTTCCAGAACTCCTCGGTGGTGACTTCCAGGTCTTCGATGATTTTGACAGTGTCGATCAGGATGCGGTTGACCAGCTTCTTCATGCGCTGGCTGCCCTGATCGTTGTTGAAGCCGCTGGCTTCCTGGAAGAACTTCTGAACGCTTTCGGTGCTGGACAGTTTGATAGTCATGGCTATTTCCTCATCTTGTTGTTATCGGCGCGAAACGATCAGCGATCGTCTTCGTGAATCGACGATGGGTGGCGGCAGAGGCCGTCCACCTCAATCTCCATGTAGGGGAACAACGGCAGCTGCATCAGGGTGTCGTGAAGCTCCTCGACGCTGGCGAGGTCGAAGACGCTGTAGTTGGCGTAGTGACCGGCGATGCGCCACAGGTGACGCCACTTGCCTTCGCGCTGCAGGCGCTGGGCCAGTTCTTTCTCGTCGGCCTTGAGCTTGGCGGCCTTGGCCGGGTCCATGTCGACCGGAAGCTTCACAGTCATTTTTACGTGGAACAGCATGGGATCGGACTCCTGTTTACTTGCGGCGGAAGAACGCCAGGCGCTCTTCGTCCAGGGCGAGGCCAAGGCCGGGGGTACGCGGCACGTGCAGCTGGAAGTCACGGTAGACCGGTGCTTCGCTGACGATCTCCTCGGTCAGCAGCAGCGGGCCGAACAGCTCGGTGTGCCAGGTCAGTTGCTTGAGGGTAACGAACGCGTGGGCGGACGCCAGGGTGCCGATGGAGCCTTCCAGCATGGTGCCGCCATACAGGGCGATTCCGGCCGCCTCGGCGATCTGCGCGGTGCGCAGCACGGCGCGCGGGCCACCGTTCTTGGCGATCTTAAGGGCGAAGATGCTGGCGGCGCCGTCGGCGGCCAGGCTGAAGGCGTCTTCGACACTTTCGATGGATTCGTCGGCCATGATCGGCGCCGGGCTGCGCTGGTTCAGGCGCACCTGGCCGGAACGGTTGATGCGCGAGATCGGCTGCTCGATCAGGTCGATGCCGTTGTCGCCGAGGATGCGGCAGGCACGCAGGGCGACGGATTCGTCCCAGGCCTGGTTCACGTCGACGCGCACGCTGGCGTTGTCGCCCAGGGCCTGTTTGATGGCGATCACGTGCTTGAGGTCGCGGTTCACTTCGCCCGCGCCGATCTTCAGCTTGAAGATGCGGTGACGGCGGATTTCCAGCATGTGCTCGGCTTCGGCGATGTCCTTGGCGGTGTCACCGCTGGCCAGGGTCCAGGCCACTTCCAGGCCATCCCGCACACGGCCGCCGAGCAGCTCACTGACCGGCAGACCGAGGCGCTTGCCCTGGGCATCCAGCAGCGCGCTTTCCAGGCCGGACTTGGCGAAGGTGTTGCCCTTGGCGGCCTTGTCCAGACGCAGCATGGCGGCGTTGATGTTGCAGGCGTCCTGGCCGATCAGCAGCGGCGCGAGGTGGCTGTCGATGTTCTGCTTGATGCTCTCGGGGCTCTCGTTGCCGTACGCCAGGCCACCGATGGTGGTGGACTCGCCAAGGCCTTCGACGCCATCGGAGCAACGCAGGCGGATCACCACCAGCGTCTGGTTCTGCATGGTGTGCATGGCCAGCTTGTGCGGGCGGATGGTCGGCAGGTCGACGATGATCGCCTCGACGCTTTCGATCAGAACTTGGCTCACTTCAATACCCATCAGGTTCGTTTCATCTGGTCCCGATAGTGGCCGCGACAAATCGCGAGGTCCAATATAGAGTTTGTCTAGCTCGATACCTCCAGGGTATCGACCAACCTGAAACGCAATCGCCCCGGAGTCACCATGGAGCTTCGTCACCTGCGCTACTTCCAGGCGCTCGCCGAAACCCTCAACTTCACCCGCGCCGCAGAACGCCTGCACATTGCGCAACCTCCACTGAGCCGCCAGATCCAGCAGCTCGAAGAGGAGCTGGGCGTGGCCCTGCTGGAGCGTGGCAGGCCCCTGCGCCTGACCGAAGCGGGGCGCTTCTTCCATGAGCATTCCAGCACCCTTCTCGAACAGCTGACAAAGGTCTGTGACAATACCCGCCGCATTGGGTCGGGCGAAAAGGCCTGGCTCGGCATCGGCTTCGCGCCCTCCACCCTCTACGGTGTGCTGCCCGATCTGATTCGCCGCCTGCGCAGCGACGCCGGCCTGGAACTGGGGCTGTCGGAGATGACCACGCTGCAACAGGTGGACTCGCTCAAGGCCGGGCGTATTGACGTCGGCTTCGGCCGCATCCACATCAACGACCCCGCCATCCAGCAACAGGTGTTGACCCTCGACCCGCTGGTGGCCGCCCTCCCCGCTGGGCATCCGTTGTTGCCCGGCCCGGTGAGCCTGACCGACCTGGCCCAGGAGCCTTTCGTGCTCTATCCGGGAAACCCCAGGCCGAGCTATGCCGACCATGTGCTCGCGCTGTTCGCCGCCTACGGCCTGCAGATCGAAGTGGCGCAGTGGACCAACGAACTGCAGACCGCCATCGGCCTGGTCGCCGCCGGCATCGGCATCACCCTGGTGCCGGCCTCGGTGCAGGTGCTGCACCGCATCGACATCGGCTACGCCACCCTGCAGGAAGCCCAGGCCACCTCCCCGATCATCATCAGCCGTCGCGTGGGCGATGCCTCGCCGGCGCTGACCCATTGCCTGGCGCTGATCGAGGAGCTGTCCGAAGGGCGCATCGGCTGAACAGCGGACACCTTGTGGGGGCGAATTCATTCGCTGAGCAGGCCGCAGGTCTGCCCTGGGGATATTCGGGGCAGCTTCGCTGCCCATAGCGAATGAATTCGCCCCCACGAAAAACCGCCCCCACAACAAGAAAAAAAGGCCCGCAAAGGAGTGGAACGGGCCGAGGTAAAGCTAAAAAGGTTTCACATCCCGCCCTACTGCAACGGCGAAAACTTCGCCGGCAGGTAGGCCGTGGAATGCATCTCGCGCAGCTGTGGCCCGGAGTTCTCCGGCGGCCACACGCCGTCCTCCACAGCCCTCGTGCGCACGTCGAGCCGCTGCTCCAGGGTTGCGTAGGGCCAGATGTGCAGGTAGCGCGGCGTGCGTCCGTCGGTGGCGTAGAAGGCGGCGTAGACCTGTGAATAGCCTTCTCCGGTGCGCGGCCCGACGGCCTTTTTCCAGCCTTCCAGGGTGGGGGCCAGGCCGGAGGGAATCAGGTTGTATTCGCGCAGTTCGTAGAAGGGGCCGTGGGCGCCCGGCGCGAGGGGTTCGAGAAAGGGGAACAGGCTGTAGTTCTCCACCTTCATGTCGAGCATGAATTCCTCGATACCGAATGCGTCCCTCGCCAGCAGGTAGCGCTCGCGCTCGGCCTGGCGGGTCTGTTCATCGCTGAAGCCGCGCAGCACGGCGACCTGATTCAGAGGGCCGATCTCGGACGACCAGCAACCGACCAGGGTGCAACCCGGCAGCGCTTCGGTCAGGGTGGATTCCAGGCGCGCCAGGGCCGCGGCCGGGGTGCGCACCCGCAGGGTGAACGTGATGAGTTCGTAGAGTCGCATCGAGGTCTCTTCGCCTTGGCCGAAAGCGGGGCCGGCCATCATCGGCCGGCCCCGTGCGGCTCAGAACTTGAAGGTGTAGGTGGTGATCAGGCGGTTCTCCTGGTAGTCCGGGCCCGAGGCGCTGCCATTGCCATAGCGGGTTTTCACGTCGATGTTGCGCCACTCGACGCCAACGCCCTTGAGCGGGCCGCTCTGCACCACATAACTGAGGAAGAAGTTGCGTTCGCTCTCGACGTTCTGGTCCAGGGCATTATTGCCACGGTCGATGCCGGTGCCGCGCAGGTAGCGGGTCATCAACTTGAGGCCGGGTACGCCGTAGGCGGCGAAGTCGAGGTCGTAGCGCAACTGCCAGGAGCTTTCGTTAGGCTTGACGAAGCCGACGGTGGACCAGTTCACCAGGTAGGGTTGCGGCGCGTAGCCGTTCAGGGTCGGGAAGGCACTCTCGCCGAGCATGCGCTGGTAGCCGACGCCGACGGCGTGGGCGCCCTTGCGCAAGGTGGTCATGGCACCGTAGGACTGGTTATCGATGTCGCCGTAGAGCGCCTTGCCGTCCTCGCTGTTGTCGAAGTAGCGCAGGTCGGTCTTCAGGCCATAACCGTTGCCGAGGTCGGCGTTGTGGGTCAGGCCGGCGTAGTGCTGCTGGTAGATGTCTTCGAGCTGGCCATAGAAGTAGGTGGCGGAAAGGCTCGGATTGAAAGCGTAGGTGGCACCGCCGAAGTTCAGCCCATCGCTGGTGCGACGCGGGCCGTTGGGGCCGGTGAACAGGTACATCTTTTCGCGGTTGGACGACTCGCGGCTGCTGATTTCGGTGAAGCGGCCGGCGGTGAAGGTCAGCTTGTCCAGTTCACGGGAGTCGAGCAGGAAGCCGTGGTAAGTGGTGATCAACTGGCGGCTGTCGTCGTAGAAGGCAACCGGCAGCATCGGGCGGTGCTCGCCCACCTTCAGCTCGGTCTTGGAATAGCGCATCTTGCCCGTCAGTGCGGCACGGCCGTAATCACGCGCCTGCTCACCCTTGCTGTCGTCGTAGGGAATGATGCTGTCCGGGCCGCGTCCACCGCCGCCGTCCAGGCGATAGGCATATTGCCCGGAAAGGTCCAGCCCGAACTGCAACGGGCCTTCGGTATATCCGGAGATGGCGCGAAAATCAAAACCCTGAGTCCAACTACCGATACGTGACTGCGGGGCATTGTCCTGTTTGAAGTCACGATCGATATAGAAGTTACGCAGTCCGAGACTGATCTGCCGATCCTTCACGAAGTCCGCCTGGGCAGACATCGGCACGAGCATTCCCATCAGGCCCGCGGCGGCAACGCCGCTGGCCAGCCAGCTGTTCTGAAACATGGACGTGATCCTTTATTACATGTGCACGCAATGCACATTGAGTGGGAGCAGATTAATTCGCTAAAGAGCAACTCAGGCAGTTAATCCGCAGTGTTGTTTTTATGACCACTTACTGCAAAAAGGCGTAGCAAGGCCCGTTACCCGAACATGTACGGGCGCCCTCGATTTCTAGTTATGGGTACAACTCAAAACTTGGCGAAGGAAACTCGCCAGGTAATCCGGAGAAACTCCGGAATTCTTTCTTCCGTTCCGGGGCTCCGCTTGCTGGGCTTCGCATCGCTCAGCCACAACCTGCGGAGTTCGCCGCAAGAGCCAGCTTGCTGGCGAACACCCCCGCGACGATCTTTCGCGAGCAAGCTCGCTCCTACATGAACCCAGCCCACCAACCCGGCTCAGCACGCCGAGCGCGAGGCATCTCCCAGGCGGTGGTAGGCGCGGTTGAAATACACCAGGCCTTCCTGGCTCTTGCCGTGGCGAATGCCCAGCACTTCGCAGTAGAAGATGGTGTGGGAACCCACCTCATGGGCTTGGGCGATGCGGCAGTCGAAGCTCACCAGGGCGTCGTCCAGCAGCGGCGAACCGCTCTCCAGAGTGCTCCAACTGGCGCGGGCGAAGCGCTCGTCGGGGCTCAGTTCGCGGTTGGCGAACACGGCGGATATTTCCTTCAGCTCGGCCGTCAGCACGTTCACGCTGAGCACGCCGTTCTGCTTGAAATGGCCATTGGCGAACGAGGAGCGGTTCATGCACACCAGCAGCGTCGGCGGCTGGTCGGTGACGCTGCACACTGCCGAAGCGGTGAAGCCGAAGCGGCCCGCGGCACCATCGGTGGTGATGACTGAAACGGCGCCGCCCAACAGCGCCATGGCATTACGAAATCCAGTGGTATCGACCATGGTCTTGCCCCTCGGGTGTCAGATGTCCAGCACCAGTTTTTGTGACTTGGCGCGCGAGCAGCAGACCAGGATCTGGTCATTGGCGGCCTTCTCTTCATCGGTCAGGTAGACGTCGCGGTGGTCCGGTTCCCCTTCCAGCACGTCGCACAGGCACGTACCGCAAACGCCCTGCTCGCAGGAGATCTCGATCTTGATGCCGACGCCGGCCAGCGCGTCGACGATGCTCTGGCCCTCGGCCACCTGCACGGTCTTGCCGCTGCGCTCGGCGACCACTTCGAAGCTGTCGCCGCTGGCGTCCACTTCAACCTGGAAGTACTCGCGGTGAATGTGATCGTCGGCGTAACCGGCCTTGCCGGCTTCGGCAATCACCCAGTCCATGAACCCGGCCGGGCCGCAGACGTACACATGAACGTCGTCGGCCGGCTTACCCAGCACGGCAGGCAGGTCGAGTTTCTGCGCGGCGTCTTCGTCGTCGAAGTGGGTGTGCACACAGGCAGAGAAGTCGGCGTTTTCCAGCTCATCGAGGAAAGCGGTGCGGCTGCGCGAGCGACCGCAGTAGTGCAGCTCGAAGGCGCTGTCCTGCGCGGTCAGTTCGTGGGCCATAGCGATCATCGGGGTGATGCCGATGCCACCGCCAATGAGGATCGAACGGCTCGCGCCGGCAGCCAGCGGGAAGAGGTTGCGCGGTGCGCCGATGGCCACCTCGCTGCCTTCCTGCAGCAGTTCGTGGACCGCCACCGAACCACCACGGGAAGCCGGGTCACGCAGTACGCCAAGGCGGTAGACGGAGGCATTCGCCGGATCACCGCAGAGGGAGTACTGGCGCACCAGGCCGGGCTTGAGGTGGATATCCACATGGGCGCCGGCCTCGAACGCCGGCAGGGGTTTGCCCGACGGGTCGGCGAGGTCGAGGATCACGACGCCCTCGCCCTGCTCCACCCGCTTGCGGACCACCAGATTCAACACTTGCTCACTCATACCGGCCTTCCCGCACCTTCGAGGTGCTGCTTGTTCTCGTTGTTACCCACCGCACTGCACGCACGGCCTTGCTTTGTCGCTTCGCGCACTCAGCGCATGAACAACCCACCATTCACATCCCAGGTCGCCCCGGTGGTGAAATAGGCTTCCGGACGCGCCAGTTGCACCACCAGGTCGCCGAGGAAATCCGCATCGCCCAAGCGCTTGACCGGGATGTTGGCCAGCAGCCCTTCTATGCGCTCGGCCGGCACCGCTGCGCGCACGGCGGGCGATTCGATCGGCCCGGGCGCGATGGCGTTGACGGTCACACCATTGGCCGCCAGCTCCTTGGCGAAGATCTTGGTCAGGGTGACGATGGCGCCCTTGGACGCGGCGTAGTGCGCGCCCGTGGCGGTGCCGCCGTTCTGTCCGGCCAGAGAAGCCATGTTGACGATCCGCCCGTAGCCGGCCGCGGCCATATGCGCACCGAACACCTGGCAGCCGACGAAGACGCTGCGGGTGTTCAGGCTCAGGACGCGGTCGAATTCTTCGGGGCTGATCTGCATGACAGGCGTCGTCATGGTCATGGCGGCGTTGTTCACCACCACATGCAGCGCACCGAAGCGTTCCAGGGTCGCCGCCAGCGCCGACTTGAAGTCGGCCTTGCTGGCCACGTCGAGCGTCAGCGCCAGGCTGCGTTCGCCGCTGGGGTCGAGCCGGTCGGCAGCGGCCTGGGCACGCGCCAGCGACAGGTCGGTGATCACCACCGCGTAACCGGCGGCGAACAGGCGGCTGGCGATGGCGAGACCGAGGCCTTGTGCCGCACCGGTAACCAGAGCTACTTGGGTCATGGCCAGTGCCTCAGAGGATGTAACCGATACCCGCCAGGGTGTCGGTGGAATTTATGAGTTGGATCAGCTTGCGCTGGATCTTGAAACCCTCGCCTTCGCGCTTGAGCTGAAAGGTGATGTCGGCGGTGTAGTGCTTGAGCACGTCCTTGCGGAACTCCCGCAGGTTCTGTGCGCAGCGCACGGTGACCACGCCGTCCTCTTCCCCCAGCACGCGGAAGCGCGACAGGGCACGCACGGTGCGGGCGCGCGGACTGGTGGAGATGGACTCGCCGCCGATCAGGCGCTGCACGCGCAGCTGGCGCATGTGGTGGTCGTCGTAGGCGTAGTTCAGGGTGTTCTCGAAATCGGTCTCGTTCGGATCGATCGGGATGATGTAGGTGCCCTTGTCGGACCACAGGTTCAACCAGGCGTCGAACTCGCCGTGGTCGAGCATGTCCGCTTCCTGCCAGATGAAGGCGCTGACGTGGTTGAGTAGTTCAAGATTCATGTTTTTTCTCCTCACACCGACATCATCTTTTTCCATTGCTGATAGGCCGCGCGCATGCCGGTCTCGGCGCTCACGTCGCTGATCAGCCCGTCCTCGCTCTCTTTCTCACCGGGCAGACCGCGGTTGAGCATGATCCAGAGGTCGGTGCCCGCCTGGGCGCCCTTCTGCACGCGCTCCCAGGCCTCGGAATCGTCCGGGGTGCCGAAGCCCATGGGGCCTTGGAAGTGTTCGTGCAGGCGCAGGCGGTAGCGGTTGGCCACGGCGGGGCCGCCGTCCATGGTGATCACCGCGTGGTGGATTTCGGTCTCGTTCACCGAGATCGGCTGCAGCACGCGGAAGAAGGCCATGGAGCAGGCCACGTTGGGGAACAGATTGAGGTTGAAGCCGGAGCCGCCGACGGCGCGGACGATGCGGCGCACCTGCTGCTCCTCGATGCCTTCGGCGCGCAGATCATTGGCCAGGGCCTCGAAGCGCTCGGGGATCGGCTTGTCCAGGTCGGCTTCCAGGTCAACCAGGTCGGGAATCATCACCATCACGCTGTGGCCGTTGCCCAGGTCCTCGACGTAGCCCGGCCCTTTGACGAAGTCGAAGAGTTCCAGGGTCTGCTCGTCCACCGATGACAGGAACGACTTGTGCACCAGCGGGAAGTGGTAGGCGTCGGTGGTGTTTTCCAGCTGGATCTTCCAGTTGCCGGGGAAGCGGAAGCGGTGCTCACCGGAAACCTTCACGCCGTAGCCGGCCCCCTGTTTCATGAACAGGTCGATCCACTTCTTGGCTGGGCCGAGGAAGTCCACCAGCGGCTCGATGTCGTCCTTGAAGGTGGCGAAGATCATGCCGTTGTATTGCTCGACACGCAGGCTCACCAGCGGCAGCTCGCCCTTGTCCAGGCAGTCGGCATAGCTTTCCGGGTGCGGCACGCCGCGCAGGCTGCCGTCCAGGGCGTAGCTCCAGCCGTGGTACGGGCAGACGAAGCTGTTGGCCTTGCCCTTCTTGTGTTCGCAAACGGTTGCGCCACGGTGGCGGCAACGGTTGAGCAGCACGTGCACGTCCTTTTTGCGGTCGCGCACGACGATCACCGGCTGCTTGCCGATGTAGGTGCTCTTGTAGCTGCCGCCGTCTGGAATCTCGCTGGCGTGGGCCACCCAGATCCAGGTGCTGTAGAAGACCTTCTCCAGCTCTTCGTCGAAGATGCGGGCGTCGGTGTAGAGAGAGGTGTGCACGCGGTCGTGCAGCACCAGGTCGGCCGGCGAGCTGGCCAGGTTCACGGTTTCGATCAGGTTGGTCACGATCACTCCTCGTCGACGCAAGGCGCCGACTTACAGAAAAAAGGTCATTCGCCGTTCTTGTCCGGAACCGGCAGGTGCGCGTCGCTGTTCCACGCCTCCACCGGACGGCTGAACAGGTTCTCGGTCTGGAAATGCGCCATGCGCCAGGTGCCCTCCTCCTCGCGGAACTTCACTGTCAGGCGCGCCGCATTGAGGTGCGAGGCGCCACTGGCGAAGGTCGAGGTCTGCAACATCACCCAGCTGCCGACCGCTTGCGCGCCTTCGACGCGGATCAGCTCGGAGCAGAGAAAGTGCACGTTCAGGGCGAAGTGCGCCGGCTCGACCATGTAGGTGGCGAACATGGCGCGGATCGCCTCACGCCCCTGGTAGCCACCGAAGCTCTTGGCGTACTTGGCCCCCTTGCCTTCCCAGACGGCGTCGGCGGTGAACAGGCCAGCCAGCTCATCCAGGGGCGTGCGGGCATCCAGTGCGTCGCACAGCTCCATGTAGCGGTTCATGCAGGCCCGCACGGAATGCTCGCTTTCCAGTTGGCGCAGGCGTTGCTCAAGGGCTTCAGTCATGGCGGTCACGCGCGCTGGATGATCAGTTCGCGGCCGGTGCGGGCCTCGACCTTGGCGTACCGCCAGAGCTTGTAGGTGCCGTCGCCCACCGCTGTGGTGCGGAACAGGTTGCAGGCAGCATGTACGGTCTCGATGTCCGGCACGTCGGCCAGCAGGTAGGTGGTCCAGGGGTAGCCACTGGAAGGGCCGACCATGCTCTGGTCGTCGTCCATGTTGCCGAACACCTTCACACCGGGCAGGTCGTGGATGCCGTTCCACATTTCGCTGAAGGCGGCCCAGACTTGCAGTTGTTCTTCGCGCGGGGCGTCGAAGAAGTTCTGGTTGATACCCATGCAGAACAGGACGCGCAGGGCTTTTTTCTCGCTCATCGAAATCACCGATCAGTCAGTTGGAATTCACAGGTAGCCGGGCAGCGGCTTGTTGCCGAAGAAGATCGCGCCAGCGTTCTGGTAGGTCATGTCGCCCATGAAGGCGTGCTGGGTGATCACCAGGGTATCGTTGACGAAGCGCGACAGCGGGTTGTCGCGGTACACGCCCGTCATGCCGGAGAGCATCTGCGCGCTGCGCGCCACTTCGGCAGACACACGAGTGGCGTGGGTCGAGGACAGTCGCAGCAGGTTGGTCTGTTCCACGCTCACGGCGTCGCCGGCGAGCACGGTTGCCCAGGCGCTTTCCATCGCCTCGTAGAACCAGGCGCGGGCGGCGCGCAGTTCGGCCTCGGCCTTGGCCATCTGCATCTGCGCCAGGGGGCGGTCGGCCAGGGCCGGAGCACCAGTCACGGAGAAACGGCCGCTGGCCATGCCGCTGAGGTAGTCCAGCGCGGCGCGGGCAACGCCCAGGCCGACCACGGACAGCACCTGAGTGGCGAACGACAGCGACGGGTAGCGGAACATCGGCTCGTCGAGGTTGGCCGGACCGCCGCGAACGAAGGTCCAATCTTCCGGCACGACCACGCCGTCGATCACCACGTCATGACTGCCGGTACCGATCAGGCCGACCACGTCCCAGGTCTCCTCGATCTTCACTTTTTCGCGCGGCATCACGGCCAGGCGCGGCAGGCCGACGGTGTCGCCGGTTTTCGGGCTGATGCCGACACCAATCAGGGTGGCGCCCATGCAGCCGCTGGAGAATTTCCAGCGCCCGTTCACTTCCAGCCCGCCCTCGACGAAGGCGGCCGGCTGCGGCGGGAAGATGCCACCGGCGAAGACCACGTCCGGACCATTGGCGTAGACCTTTTCCAGGGTCGCCAGGGGCAGCGCCGCCAGGTACACCGGGTTCATGCCGAAGCTGGCGACCCAGCCGGCGGAGCCGTCGGCAGCGGAGATTTCCTCCACCATCTGGCAGAACGCCATGGGCGAGCGCTGGTCGCCGCCGAAGCGGGTGGGCACCAGCGCGCGATAGACGCCAAGCTCCTTGAAGCGCTCGATCACGTCCTGGGAAATGAATTTCTGCCGGTCGAATTCCTCGTGCCGGGCACGCTCGCGGATGTCGGCGAGCAGCGCCTGGAATCCTTCACTCGCGGTAATCGGGGCGGGGTGCTGGTAATCCAGCGCGCTTAGCGAAGACATGGGGCTCTCCAGGTGGGCTTCTTGGTTATTGTTCGAGGCGACGCGCAAGCTCGCGGGCGACTGCGCAGAGCAGTTCATCCGCGCCCTTGGCGGCAACGAGTTGCAGGCCCACCGGCAGTTTCGAGGCGCCCTCGAAGGGCATGCTCAGTGCCGGGTGGCCAGTGAGGTTGAACGGCCGCACGAAAGCGGTCATGCCAATGGCCGCGCGGGTGTCGGCGGCGTCTGCCACCCGCGCCGGGTAATCGGGCAGGGTCGGCAGGGCGAGGATCGGGCAGCGCGCCAAGGCGGCGTCGACCTCGGCGGTGAAGGCGGCGCGAATGGCTTCGGCTTCAGCCAGGGCGGCATCGGTGGTCTTGCTGGCAGCCAGCAGGCGGGACGCAACATCGGCGCCCACCAGGCCGGTGTCCACCAGGTGGCCGCAGGCGTTCCAGGTTTCCCGGTTGATAATGGCCAGGCCTGCGTCATAAGCGGCTTGCATGCCGGGCAGTGGGGCGCTGTGCAACTCAAAATCCGAGGCTTCCAGCACGGCGTCCAGGGTCGCCTGCACTTCCGGGTTGGCCTCGACTGGCACCACGCCGATGCGGATGCCGCTGACGCTGGGCAGCGCCTGGAAGGACGGGTCGATGACCGCCATGGCCTCGATCAGCAGATCAATGCTGGCCGCGAAGGGACCGACGCAGTCCAGCGAGGTTTGTGCCGGCATCACGCCGGCGCGGCTGATACGACCGAAGGTGGGCTTGAGGCCGAAAACACCGCAGCAGGCGGCGGGTACGCGCACCGAGCCACCGGTATCGGTACCCAGGGAAAAGTCGCAGAGGCCAGCGGCGACGGCGGCAGCCGAACCGCTGGAAGAGCCACCGGGTACGCGGCCTGGATAGCGCGGGTTCTCCGCGGTACCGGTCCAGGCATTGAGGCCAGTGGTGCCGAACGCCAGTTCATGCAGGCTGGTCTTGCCGGTGATGCGGCAGCCCGCGTCCAGCAGCGCCTGGACCACACTGGCATGACGCTCGGCGTCCGGCGCTTCTTCCAGCGCGCGACTGGAGGCACGGGTCGGGTGGCCGGCGATATCGATGGTGTCCTTCACCATCACGGCTCGCCCCGTGCCCCCCAGCTCCAGCTTCTCGACCACTATCGTCATCTGCTTCACCCATTGGCGTTCTTGTTGGTGCTCGATCGAGCCCCTGTCCGGGGGTGTCGATCGCGTAAATCTAAAATCGGAAGAATTACGTGAAATGTCAATTGAATTATCACAAGAAAATGAGTGTGTATTTTCGGTGCATTTTTGAGTAACCCAGCACCAGTAACGTGCAGTTCGGTAACAGGGATAAAATGGAAAATTCACACAACACAACCAAATAAATCGTTACTTATCAGTTAGTTATGATTTTTATGAGATTAATTCTCATATTTTCCAAAGGAAGCACCCATCTTCCTTCGCACCTGTTGATGTGCGTTTATCGAACAAAATGTTTGCACTTCGTCGCAAAAAAACCGGCAATAAAACACAGATTTTCAAACCAAAAAAAACACTGATTCAGACGCAAAAAACCCCATGCAAAAGACCACTGCACGGCCGATTGCCACTGGTGCGAAAGGGTTTTTTCGGAAGCGTCCGATGGAGGCATCAGAAAGCGCTGGCTAGAGGAGATAACAGGCAAGGCAAGCAGGCCCCCGCCATCACCGCACCGGCACAGAGCAGGTTTTCTGGCACGGGAGCTGCAATTTGGTTTCCCGCCGAGCGGGATACCCGCCGGTAGCGCCTCGTGGCGCCAGAACAACAAGAAGGCGGCAAGCCAACCGCGCATCGGCCCCTAGCAGCCGGCGCGCACTGCGGGTCCTTGCCTCTCCAATAGCCTTGCAACCCCGGAGTACGTCATGCACTTCAAACAAGCCGTGTCCACCCTGCTCCTCAGCGCCGCCTGCCTGTCGTTCGCACAGGCCGAAGTGAAGGTCGGCGTCATCACCTCCTCCACCGGCCCCATCGCCCTCGTCGGGCTGCCCCAGAAGAATTCCGTGCCGCTGTTGCCCACCCAGGCCGGCGACCAGCCGGTGAAGTACATCGCCCTGGATGACGGCAGCGACCCCACCGCCACCGTCAAGGCACTGAAGAAGCTGATCAGTGAAGAGAACGTGGACGCCATCATCGGCCCGAGCGGCTCGCCCAACGCCATGGGCGTGATCCAGTTCGTCGCCGAGGCCGGCGTACCCTTGTTGGCCCCGGTGGGCACCGCCGCCGTGGTGCTGCCGATGAACGAGCAGAAGAAGTGGGTGTTCAAGACCACCCAGAACGACGACCTGATCGCCAAGGCCCTGGTGGAGGACATGACCACCCGTGGCGTGAAGACCCTGGGCTTCATTGGCACCGCCGACCCCTACGGCGAGAACTGGTCCAAGGTGATGGGCACCATAGCCGCTGAGCACGGCATCAAACTGGTGGCCAATGAGCGCTTCCAGCGCCAGGACACTTCGGTCACCGGCCAGAGCCTGAAGGTGCTCGCGTCCCGTCCGGACGCCGTATTGGTGGCCGCCCCCGGCAGCGCCGCGGTATTGCCACAGACCACCCTGTTCGACCAGGGCTATCGCGGCCAGATGTACCAGACCCACGGTGCCGCCCTGCCGGACTTCCTCAAGCTCGGTGGCAAGAAGGTGGAAGGCACCATCCTGGCTGCGAGCCTGATGCTGGTGCTCGACCAGATGCCCGACAGCCACCCCTCCAAGACCATCGCAGGTGAGTACGTGACCGCCTACGAAAAACTCAACGGCAGCAAGCCGGCCACTTTCGGCGCCAACACCTTCGACGCCGGCCTGCTGCTGCAAAAGGCCATCCCGCTGGCTGCCGCCAAGGCCGCGCCGGGCACCCCGGAGTTCCGCGCCGCCCTGCGCGATGCGCTGGAGGCAAGCCACGAGGTCCCCGCCACCCAGGGTGTCTACAACATGACGCCGGATGACCACAGCGGCTTCGACGAGCGCGGTCGCGAACTGATCCAGGTAAAGAACGGCACCTGGACCCTGCTCGGCAGTAACTGAGCCTTGTGGGGGCGATTTCAATCGCTATGCGGGCCGAAGGTCCGCCCTGCAGATTCCACAGGGGCAGCGTTGCTGCCCTTGGCGAATGAATTCGCTCCCCACAGAAAAGCGCGCCGTAGGGTGGACATCGCTTTTCATGTCCACCAACCGGAGCCCAGACCGAGCTCCGAATGTGGATGAAAGAAGCGTTATCCACCCTACGTAAAGGCCGAAGTCCTCCTTTTCGCAACAAGAGTTCCCACCATGAATTTCCAGATTGCCCTGCTGCTCGGCCAGGACGGCATTACCAACGGCGCCATCTATGCGCTGCTGGCGCTGTCGATCCTGCTGGTCTTCACCGTGACGCGCATCCTGCTGATCCCCCAGGGCGAGTTCGTCACCTACGGCGCGCTGACCATGGCCGCCCTGCAGGCTGGCCAGCCCACTGCATTGGTCTGGCTGCTGCTCGCCCTCACCCTGGCCGATTGCGCCATGGACCTGTATGACGCCACCCGCGCCAGCCGCGGGTTCCGTTTTCCCAGGCGGATCGTCCTCAAGCTCGCCTACGCCCTGGCCATGGTGGGCCTGATCCGTGGCCTGCCCCTGGCCGACCTGCCCATGGCGATCCAGGCACTGTTGACCCTGGCGCTGGTGGTGCCCCTCGGACCGCAGCTCTATCGCCTGGTGTTCCAACCCCTGGCCTCGTCCAGCGCCCTGGTGTTGCTGATCGTCTCCATCGCCGTGCATGTGTCCATGGTGGGCATCGGCCTGCTGATGTTCGGCCCGGAAGGCGCGCGCACTGCACCGTTCTCCGAGGCCGGCCTGACCCTCGGCCCGGTGACCTTCAACAGCCAGACGCTGTGGGTGATCGCCGTGTCCCTGGCACTGATCATCAGCCTGTTCCTGTTCTTCGAGCGCAGCCTGTATGGCAAGGCCCTGCGCGCCACCGCAGTGAACCGCCTGGGTGCACGGCTGATGGGCATCTCGCCGACGCTGGCGGGCAAGTCCACCTTCGCCCTGGCCACCTTCATCGGCGCGCTGTCGGGCATCCTCATCGCCCCCATCACCACCCTCTATTTCGACTCGGGCTTCGTCATCAGCCTCAAGGGTTTCGTCGGCGCCATCATCGGCGGCCTGGTGAGCTACCCGGTGGCTGCCCTGGGCGCCCTGGGCGTTGGCCTGATCGAGGCGTTCTCGATGTTCTGGGCCAGCACCTATAAGGAGATCATCGTCTTCACCCTGATCATCCCCTTCCTGCTCTGGCGCTCCCTCACCAGCCGTCACGTGGAGGACGATGAATGAAACCGCGCTACCTGATCCTCGCCCTCGTGGCCGTGCTCGGCGTCGCGCCGCTGCTGCTGCCGCCCTTCTACGTCACCCTGCTGAACTACATCGGCCTCTACACGCTGGTGGTCCTCGGCCTGGTCCTGCTCACCGGCGTCGGCGGCATGACCAGTTTCGGCCAGGCCGCCTTCGTTGGCCTTGGCGCCTATACCAGCGCCTACCTGACCACCGTGCAGGACCTGCCGGACTGGCTGGCCTGGGCCAGCGCCTCCCCCTGGCTGACCCTGCTGGTGGGGCTGGTCCTGACCGGCGCGGTGGCCTTGCTGCTCGGCGCCCTGACACTCAAGCTCTCCGGTCATTACCTGCCACTGGGCACCATCGCCTGGGGGCTGTCGCTCTACTACCTGTTCGGCACGATGGAATCCCTGGGTGGCCACACCGGCGTCAGCGGCCTGCCTTCCATCTCCCTGTTCGGCTGGGAGTTGAACAAGGGCGAGGAGATCTACTACCTGATCTGGGCGGTGCTGCTCTGCGCCATGCTGGTCACCCAGAACCTCCTGGACTCCCGCGAAGGCCGCGCCATCCGCGCCCTCAAGGGCGGCCAGCTGATGGCCGAGTCGATGGGGGTGAACACCTTCCGCTCCAAGCTGGTGATCTTCGTCATCTCCGCCCTCTTCGCCGCCGTCTCGGGCTGGCTCTACGCCCACACCCAGCGCTTCGTGAACCCCACGCCCTTCGGCCTGCACATGGGCATCGACTACCTGTTCATGGCGCTGATCGGCGGCGTCGCCAGCGTCTGGGGCGCACTGCTCGGCTCCGGCGTGCTGACCCTGCTCAAGCAGTGGCTGCAGGACCTGCTGCCGCAACTCTTCGGCAGCACCGGCAACTACGAGGTGATTGTCTTCGGGCTGATCATCATCCTGCTCATGCAGCGTGCACCCGGCGGCCTCTGGCCGTTGCTGCTGCGCCTGGTGCCGGCGTCCTGGAAGCCACGCAAGGTGATCAGCGTCGGGGCCGCCGCCGAGCTGCCGCGCCGCGTTCTGCCTGCGGCCGGTGAAGTGCTGCTGGAAGCCCGCAATGTGACCCGCCGTTTTGGTGGGCTGGTGGCCAACAACGACATGAACCTGGACGTGCGCGCCGGGGAAATCCTCGCATTGATCGGCCCCAATGGCGCCGGCAAGAGCACCCTGTTCAACCAGCTCTCCGGTGTGGATACGCCCACCTCGGGCGAGGTGCTGTTCCGCGGGCAGCGCATCAACGGCATCCCTTCGCGCAACATCGCCGCCATGGGCATGAGCCGCACCTTCCAGCATGTGAAGCTGCTGCCGGAAATGAGCGTGCTGGAGAACGTCGCCATCGGCGCCCACCTGCGCGGCCACAAGGGCGTGCTCAGCGCCGCGCTGCGCCTGGACCGCGCCGAGGAAGCCGAACTGTTGGCCGAAGCCCGCCGCCAGCTGGAGCGCGTTGGCCTGGGCGACTACCTCGATGCCGAAGCCGGAAGCCTGGCCCTCGGCCAGCAGCGCATCCTCGAGATCGCCCGCGCCCTCTGCGCCAACCCTTGCCTGCTGCTGCTCGACGAGCCCGCCGCCGGCTTGCGCCACAAGGAGAAGGAAGCCCTTGGCATGCTGCTCAGCCGTCTGCGCAGCGAAGGCATGGCGATCCTGCTGGTGGAGCACGACATGGACTTCGTCATGGGCCTGGTGGACCGGGTAGTGGTGATGGAGTTCGGCCAGCGCATCGCCCACGGGCTGCCGGCCGACGTACAGAAAGACCCGGCCGTGCTGGAAGCCTATCTCGGAGGAGCCGAGTGATGAACATGCCGATTCAAGACCTGAAGCAGCCGCAAAACCTCGTGGCCAACGCTGTGCTGGAGGTCCGTGATCTCAGCGTCGCCTACGGCAAGGTGGAGGCCCTTGGCAACGCCAGCCTCACCGTTGGCCAAGGGCAGATCGTCACCGTGATCGGCCCCAACGGCGCCGGCAAGACCACCCTGCTCTCGGCCATCATGGGCGTGCTCGGCTCCCGTGGCCGGGTCGAGTTCGACGGCAGCCTGGAAGCGGTGCCGGAAGTGGAAGTGATGGTGTCGCGCGGCCTCGGCCTGGTGCCGGAGAAGCGCGAGCTGTTCGGCAGCATGACCGTCGCCGACAACCTGCTGCTCGGCGCCTTCCAGCGCCACCGCAGCGGCAAGCGCGACCACGGTGAGACCCTGAAGGAGGTCTACGACCTCTTCCCGCGCCTGCGGGAGCGCCGCGACCAGCTCGCCGCTACCCTCTCCGGCGGTGAGCGGCAGATGCTCGCCGTGGGCCGCGCGTTGATGGCCAAACCCAAGCTGCTGATGCTCGACGAACCCAGCCTGGGCCTGGCGCCCCTGATCACCCGCGAGATCTTCCGCATCATCACCACCCTGCGCCAGCAGGGGGTGTCCATCCTGCTGGTGGAGCAGAACGCCCGAGCCGCGCTGCGGGTGGCCGACTACGCCTACGTGCTGGAAACCGGACAGATCGCCATGGAAGGTCCCGCCGCCCAGCTGGCCGACGACCCGCGCGTGATCGAGGCCTACCTCGGCCTGGCGAGCAAGCACCAGGAGATGCTCGCCAGCTGACGCACCGGCCCGGCCGCCATGGCCGGGCCATCAAGGAGGAACCATGAATCACTCACCCCGTATTTGCATCGCCGGGACGGGCGCCATCGGCTGCACCCTGGCCGCACGTCTGGCCGACGCCGGCAATGCGGTCTCGGTCCTGGCCCGAGGCGCCACCCTGGCAGCCATCCGCGCGAACGGCATCCACCTGGACGACCTCGACGGCCACCACTTCGTCCACGTCCCCGCCAGCGACCGTGCTCACGACCTCGGCCCCCAGGACATCGTCTTCCTCTGCGCCAAGGCCGATGCCCTGCCCGCCCTCGCCGCCGACATCCAGCCGCTGCTGCACGCCGGGAGTCTGGTGGTGCCCGTGGTCAACGGCCTGCCCTGGTGGTACTTCCACGGTCTGCAAGGCCGCTTCGCCGGCCAGCACATCCGCGCCGTGGACCCGCAAGGCCTGCTCGCCGAACGCATCGACCTCGCCCGGGTGATCGGCTGCGTGGTCTTCATCACCGCGCAATGCCCGGCCCCCGCCGTGGCCGAGGCGCAGAACCCGCACCTGATGATCTTCGGCGAGCCCGACAACCGCCTCACCTCCCGCCTGGAACAACTGCGGGCGGTCGTGGCGGGAGCGGGAATCGAAGCCCGCGCCAGCGAGCGCATCCGCGATTCGGTCTGGACCAAGGCCATCGCCAACCTCAGCTCCAACCCGTTGTCGGTGATTACCGGCGCCACCCTGGAGCAGATCTATGGCCAGGCCGACCTGCGTCAGCTCGCCAGCGACTGCCTGCACGAGACCTTGCTGACGGCAGCGGCCTACGGCGCACGCATCGAGTTCGATCCGCAAACCTTCCTCGACCTGGGCGCCGGCATGGGCGCGGTGCGCACCTCGATGCTCCAGGACTATGACAAAGGCCGCCCCCTGGAGCTGGCCGCCATCGGTGACTCGGTACTGGAACTGGCCGAGCGCCTTGAACTGCCCATGCCCATCACTCGCCACCTGGTCGCCCTGGCGCGCTTTCGCGCCGACCAGCCACGCCCCTGACCGGAGCCGTCCATGAACGCCATCGCCCCCATCACCCAGCCCAGCCACTGCAGCGACGAGGAGTGGGCCCTGCGGGTCCAGCTCGCCCACTGCTATCACTTGGTGGACTACTTCGGCTGGACTGAAACCATCTTCAACCACATCTCCGCGCGCCTGCCCGGCCCCGCCCACCACTACCTGGTGAACCCCTTCGGCCTCAATTACACCGAGGTCACGCCGGCCAACCTGCTCAAGGTGGACCTGCACGGCCGCAAGCTGGAGGAGTCTCCCTTCGATGCCAACCCCGCCGGCTTCGCCCTGCACAGTGCGGTGCATGGTGCGCGGGACGATATCCATTGCCTCATTCACACCCACACCACGCCCATCTCCGCCATCGTCCAGAAGCGATCCGGTTTCTCCCACGACAACTTCTACGGCGCCCAGCTCCATGGCCGCATCGGTTACCACGAGTTCGAGGGCATCACCCTGTTCGATGACGAAAAGGTTCGGATGATCGAGAGCCTCGGGGACAAGCACATCCTGGTGCTGCGCAACCACGGTATCGCCGTGGGCGAAAGCAGTATCGCCAACACCTTCTTCCTGCTCTGGACCGTGCAGCGCGCGGCGGAGATCCAGTGCGCAGCGGGCGCCCTCGGCGGCGAGGACCACCCGCTGCCCGTGGCCATCCAGGGGAAATGCACCGACCTCACCGCCATGCTGATCCGCGAAAGCGGCTTCGCCACCAAGTTCTTCGATGCCATGGTGCGCAAGATGCACACCAATCGCGGCCCGAGCTGGTAGGCAGGAGCCGCGGATGAACACCCAGGACTTCATCGAACCGCCCATTTCGCGACTGGACCCGGAGGGTCGTCTGCTCCAGTGCAACGACGCTTACCTGGCGCTGTGCGGCTACCGCCGGGACCAACTGCTGAACCAGGCCTTCACCCGCATCAACCACCCGGGCATGCCCGAACAGGTGATCGAGCGGATGTGGCGCACCCTGCGCGCCGGCGTGCCCTGGAACGGCCCGCTGATGGGCCAGCACCGGGAGGGCGGCACCTTCTGGAGCGACCTCTACGTGGTGCCGCTGTTCGACGGCGGCCAACTGGTGGCACTCGGCACCGTCTACCACCCCATGGAACGGGAGAGCTGCCGACGCGCCGATGCCCTCTACGCCCGGCTGCGCCGGGGCTTGAGCGCCGAAGCCCCCTGGCAACGCGGCCTGCGCCTGGCCGGGGAGCACAGCCTGGCCCTGCTGGCCGCCCTCGGCGTCGGCACGGCCACCGTCGCCGGCGCCCTGTCGCCCCTGGAGGCGCTGGGCCTGCTGGCGGGCATCAGTGCCATCACCCTGCAGGCGGCCTACAATCGCCGGCGCGGCACTCGTGGCGGCCTGGCGCGTTATCCACAGGTCTACAGCGACCCGCTGCTGGCTTCGGCCTACAGCGGGCGCGGCGGCATCGACGCCGAACTGGACATGGCCCTGGGCAACCTGCAGCTACGCCTGCGCACGGTAATGGCGCGCATCCATATCAACGGCGACATCCTGCGCAGCCGCGCCGGGGAATCGTCGGCACTGGTCGCCGGCGAAGCCGGGCAACTGGAACGCCAATTGGAGGAAACCGAGCAGTCCGCCGCCGCGGTGCAGCAGATGAGCAGTACCATCCAGGAACTGTCGCGCAACCTCCAGGACAGCGCCGAGGCGACCCAGGCCGTCGATCGCCTGGCCCGCGACGGCGACCGGCTGGCGGCCGACAGCCAGGCCTCCATGGAGACCCTGAGCGGCTCGGTGGAAGCCATCGGTGACGCGGTGGGCCAGCTCGCCGAGTCCATCGAATCCATCAGCGGTATCGCTGAAGTGATCCAGAGCATCGCCGAACAGACCAACCTGCTCGCCCTGAACGCCGCGATCGAAGCGGCCCGGGCGGGGGAATCGGGCCGGGGCTTCGCCGTGGTGGCCGATGAGGTACGCACCCTCGCCTCCCGGACCCGCGACTCCACCGGGCAGATCCAGCAGTCCATCGAACGCCTGCGCAACGGTAGCGCCGACGCCCTGGCCACCGCCCGGCGCGGCGAGGCGGCAGCTCAGCAATCCAGCCGCGACGTGGCGCAAGTGCGCGAGGCGCTGCGGCGCATCAGCGGCGAAGTCGGACAGATCAGCGGCATGAGCCTGCAGATGGCCAGCGCGGTGGAGCAACAGGGCCAGGTGGCCGAGGAAATCAACCGCCAGATCGCCCGCATCGCCGGCCTCGCCCAGCAGAGCGCCGGCCAGGCGCAACGCAGCACCCAGATCGGCCAGGAGCTGCACCAACTGGCCCACTCCCAACTCGACCTGGCCCAGCGTTTCCTGCAGGGCTGAGACACGCCGGTTGCCCGTGTGGCAACCGGCTAATCCTGATCGGGGTCAAGACTGCGCCACGCGGCTGTCGACAGCCCACGCGCAACCCCCTATAACTCTTCCCCTGTCAGCCGGAACCTTTGCCCCACTTCGCATGATCACCCCGAAGAAGCGCCTCAACCGTTACAACCCCGCCAGTGACGATTTCAAGAAGGAGGAATTCCCCTTCTACTGGATCGCCCGCGTCTATGGCCGCTACAACATGGCCATGGAAAAGACCCTGAAGAAGATCGACCTGGACATCCCGCGCTGGCGAATCCTCTTCATCCTCAAGGAGAACGGCCAGTCGAGCATCTCGGAGATATCCGAGCACGCCATCGCCAAGCTCTCCACCGTCACCAAGATCGTCTACCGCATGAAGGAAGACGGCCTGGTGGACACCGCTCCCTGCAGCAACGACGGCCGCGTCACCCAGGTGACCATTACCGAGAAGGGCCGGCACATGGTGGAAGAAATCCAGGTCAACACCGCGCATATCTTCACCAACAGTTTCAAGGACCTCAGCGCAGCCCAGATCGCCAAGCTCAACGGCACGCTGGAGAAGATCTACGCGAACCTGCCGGAGGATTGAGCCTCCGCCCCGCCCCCCTCTTCTCTCGTGGGGGCGAATTCATTCGCTATGCAGCCCGCAGGTCTGCCCTTTTGGGGGCACTGCGTGCCCCTTAGCGATTGAAATCGCCCCCACAGGTGATCCTCTATCCCCGCGCGAACGCTGCCGCCTTCTCGATCAACTCCGCCTCCGGCCGCACGCCGGTGTAGAGCACGAACTGCTCCACCGCTTGCAGCACGATCACTTCGGCGCCGGTGATTACGGGCTTGCCCAGCTCGCGGGCCAGTTGGATCAGCGGGGTTTCCACCGGCAGGGCCACCACATCGAAAACCCAGTCGGCTGCCAGCACCTGCTCGCGGCTGAAGGCCAGGGCGGCGGCTTCGGGGCCGCCTTCCATCCCCAGCGGGGTCACGTTGACCAGCATCTGCGGCTTTTCATCACCCAGTTCCGCCCGCCATTCATAGCCAGAGCCTCGGGCCAGCGCCGGGCCGGTGTCCAGGTTGCGGGCAACGATGGTGCCGTGGCGCAAACCACTGTCGCGAAAGGCGCTGGCCACGGCCTTGGCCATGCCGCCACTGCCGCGCAGGGCGAAGCGGATGTCGTTGGGCACGGCATGGCTCGCCAGCAGGCTGGTCACCGCGCTGTAGTCGGTGTTGTAGCCCTTCAGCCAGCCGTTGTCGGCGACGATGGTGTTCACCGACTGAATGGCTGCGGCCGAGGCGTCCAGTTCGTCCAGTAGTGGGATGCAGGCCTCCTTGAACGGCATGGACACCGCCGAGCCGCGAATGCCGAGGGCGCGGATACCGCCGATGGCGGCCGGCAGGTCGCGAGTGGTGAAGGCCTTGTAGACGAAGTCCAGGTCCAGGGCCTGGTAGAGGTAGTTCTGAAAGCGCGTGCCGAAGTTACCGGGGCGGCCGGACAGCGACATGCAGAGTTGGGTATCCCGGCTGATGGTGCGGGGCATTGGAATCTCCGTTAACCGATCTTGTGGGGGCAAATTCAATCGCCCCCACAAGAGTGTCGCCCCTGCTGGGATGGTCAGAAAATGTAATCCGTGGTCAGGAAGTTCGATTCGCGGTTGCGGATGATCTCGCTGACCAGTTCCTTGTTGTCCGCCTGGAATTTGGTGGCCACCAGGGTGCGGATCGAGAACACGCGCAGGGCGTCATGTACCGACAGCGTGCCCTCGGCCGAGTTCTTCCGCCCATTGAAGGGGAAGGTGTCCGGGCCGCGCTGGCACTGGGCGTTGATGTTGATGCGGCCCACCTGGTTGGCGAAGGCGTCCACCAGACGACCGACCTGTGCCGAGTCGTTGCCGAACAGGCTGAGTTGCTGGCCGTAGTCGGAATGCAGGACGTAGTCGATCACCTCTTCCAGTTCGCGGTAAGGCACCACGGGAATCAGCGGACCGAACTGCTCTTCGTTGTAGAGGCGCATGTCCGGGCTCACCGGGCTCAGCACAGCGGGATAGAAAAAGCTCTGCCGGTGGCTGCCGCCACCCGGGTTGACCACTTTGGCGCCCTTGGTCACGGCATCCGCCAGCAGAGTGTTGAGGTAATCGACCTTGCCCGGTTCGGGCAAAGGGGTCAGGGCCACGCCGTCTTCCCAGGGCATGCCCGGCTTGAGCGCGGCCAGCTTGGCGCAGAACTTGTCGAGGAAGGGTTCGAGCACATCCTCGTGAACGAAGAGGATCTTCAATGCCGTGCAGCGCTGACCGTTGAAGGACAGTGCACCGGTGATGGCTTCGCTGACGGCGTTGTCCAGGTCTACCTTGGGCAACACGATGCCGGGGTTCTTCGCATCCAGGCCCAGCGCCGCGCGCAGGCGGTGCGGGCGCGGGTGCAGTTTCTTCAGGTCGGCGGCGCCGGAGTGGGTGCCGATGAAGGCGAACACGTCCACCTTGCCGCTGGCCATGATGGCGCTGACGGTTTCCCGGCCACGGCCGTAGATAATGTTGATGACGCCGGCCGGGAAGCTGTCGCGGAAGGCCTCCAGCAGCGGGCGGATCAGCAGCACACCGAACTTGGCCGGCTTGAACACCACGGTGTTGCCCATGATCAGCGCCGGGATCAGCGTGGTGAAGGTCTCGTTCAGCGGGTAGTTGTAGGGGCCCATGCACAGAGCCACGCCCAGGGGCACGCGGCGGATCTGGCCAAGCGTGCCCTGTTCCAGTTCGAAGCGGCTGGAGCGACGGTCGAGCTCCTTGAGCGCCTCGATGGTGTCGACGATGTAGTCGCAGGTGCGGTCGAACTCCTTCTCGGAATCCTTGAGGTTCTTGCCGATCTCCCACATCAGCAACTTCACCACTGCGTCGCGCTGCTCACGCATGCGGGCAAGGAACTTCTCCACGTGCTGGATGCGCTCGGCCACGCGCATCGTCGGCCACAGCCCCTGACCATGGTCATAGGCGTCAACGGCGGCCTCCAGGGCGGCCAACGCAGCGTCGGCGTCCAGCAGCGGCGTGCTGCCCAGCACCACCTGCTCATCACCCTTGTCGGTGGCCAGGAAGATCGGGCTGCGCACGGCGGCCAGGGGGCCGTCCCAACGGATCAGCTCGCCGTTGACGAGGTATTCGCGCTGTTCGATCGGCGCACCGGGGCGGTAGCGCTCGGGAATCTGGTCGGCAGTGGGGAACAGGGCTTCGAGCTTGTTGTTGTGGGTCATTGCACTTTCCTCTGGATCGGAACCACTGGAAGTCGGTTTTAACGCGGTTTTTTAATTGGGTAAATCGTTTCAGCAAACCGTTTGGCGGAATCCGCTCCCGCTGGGCATTCGATATCGATCATGGGGGGATGGAAACCTGTGGGGGCGATTTCAATCGCCAGGCAGGCCGAAGGCCCACCCTATGAATCTCCTGGGGGCACTGCGTGCCCCTTGGCGAATGAATTCGCCCCCACAAGAGCGAGGAAGGTTCGGCGCGGGCCTCAGTTCAACAACTCCAACGCCGCTGCCGTCGCCTCCTGGATGCGCAGCCAGTCGCCGTTGCGTATCCAGTCCTTATCCATCATCCAGGTGCCGCCCACGCACATCACATTGGACAGGGCCATGTAGTCGTGCAGGTTGTCGGGGTTGACCCCGCCAGTGGGGCAGAAACGGATGCCGGGGAAGGGTCCGCCGAAGGCTTTCAGGGCCTTCACGCCACCGCAGATTTCCGCCGGGAACAGCTTGAAGCGGCGATAACCCAAGGCGTAGCCGAGCATGATTTCCGACGCACTGCTGATACCGGGCAGCAGCGGCAACGGACTGTAGACGCCCGCACGCAACAGTTCGGCGGTGCAGCCGGGGGTGACGATGAACTGCGAGCCGGCGGCCTCGGCTTCGGCCAGCATCCATTCATCCAGCACGGTGCCGGCACCGACACAAAGTTCCGGGCGCTGTTCGCGCAGGGTGCGGATGGCGGAGAGGCCGTGCTCGGAGCGCAGGGTCACTTCCAGGGTGCGCAGGCCTCCGGCGGCCAGGGCATCGGCCAGGGGCAGGACGTCCTGCTCGCGTTCGATGGTAATCACCGGGAGGATGCGCGCCGCACCGCAGAGGATATCGATCAGGGCCGCCTTGTCGGCCATGCTCGGCACGGCTTCGCGACTGGTGGCCCGATGGGTGGGGAGACTGGTCATGGGCGTTCCTTCGGGCTCAGGGGCACCAGTGGATTTCCAGGGGACGGCGGAGGAAGGCGCGGATCGGCATGGCCGCCACGTCATCACCCGCCAGCGCGTCGGCCAGGGTGGCCAGCTTGGCCTGGCCTTGTACGGCCAGGAGGATCAGGTGTGCGCTGGTCAGCAACGGCAGCGTCAGGGTCAGGCGCTGCCGCGGTACGCTGGGTGCCTGCATCGGCAGGCAGCGTTGCGCGCAGTCGGCATTCAGCGCCTGATCCAGATTCGGGCTGGACGGGAACAGCGAGGCGGTGTGGCCGTCCTCGCCCATGCCCAGCACCAGCACGTCGATGGCGCCCAGCCGGGCCAGGGCCGCATCGGCCAGGCGGGCTGACTCTTCCAGACTCGGCGCACTGTGGTAGAGACCGACGAAGCGTGCGTTGGAGGCCGCGCCCTGCAGCAAATGGCGGCGCACCAGGCCTTCGTTGCTATCGGGGTGGCTGACCGGCACGAAGCGCTCGTCGGCCAGGCTGACGGTGACCTTCGACCAGTCCAGCGTCTGCACGCAGAGCCGCTCGAAGAAGGCCACCGGGCTGCGTCCACCGGATACCACCAGCACGGCCGCATTGCGGGATTCGATGGCCACGCGCAGGGCGTTGGCCACGGTGATGGCCAGTTCGCCGGCCAGTTGTTCAGGGCTGCCGAGACTGAGCCCGGTGACCTGCGTCGGCAGGTCGAGATTACAGATCGCCATACCAGCTCCTGCCATCACGGGTGATCAATGCGATGGAGGCCACCGGCCCCCAGGTTCCCGCCGCGTAGGGCCTGGGTGCGTCGCCCTGCTGGCGCCATCCGGCGATCAGCTGGTCGCACCACTTCCAGGCGTACTCGATTTCATCCTTGCGCACGAAGAGGTTCTGGTTGCCCTTCATCACTTCCAGCAGCAACCGCTCGTAGGCATCTGGAATCCGCGCGCTGCGGTAGGTGCTGGAGAAACTCAGCTGCAACGGGTCGCTGCGTAGCTGCATGCCCTTATCCAGCCCCTGGTCCTTGGTCATCACCTGCAGGGAAATGCCTTCGTCCGGCTGCAGGCGGATGATCAGGCGGTTGCTGATCAGCGGCCGCTGCTCGGGCGCGAAGATGTAGTGCGGCGGTTCCTTGAAGTGTATGACGATCTGCGAAAGCTTCTGCGGCATGCGCTTGCCGGTACGCAGGTAGAAGGGCACGCCGGACCAACGCCAGTTGCGAATCTCGGCACGCAGGGCAACGAAGGTCTCGGTGTCGCTGTGGGTATTGGCGTTCTCCTCTTCGAGGTAGCCGGGCACCGTCTTGCCGAGGATGTTGCCGGTCACGTACTGGCCACGTACCACTTGCTGGCCAAGCTGCTCCTGGGCGATAGGCGCCAGGGCTTTCAGCACCTTCACCTTCTCGTCGCGGATGCTGTCGGCAGAGAGGTCGCTGGGCGGGTCCATGGCGATCAGGCAGAGCAATTGCAGCAGGTGGTTCTGGATCATGTCGCGCAGCTGGCCGGCCTGGTCGAAGTAGCCCCAGCGACCTTCGATGCCCACTTGCTCGGCCACGGTGATTTCCACATGGGAAATGTGGTGCTGGTTCCACTGGGTCTCGAACAGGCTATTGGCAAAACGCAGGGCAATCAGGTTCTGCACCGTCTCCTTGCCCAGGTAATGGTCGATCCGGTAGGTGCGGTTCTCCGGGAAGTGCGCCGCCACGGCGTCATTCACCGCACGGGAGGATTCCAGGTCATGGCCGATGGGCTTCTCCAGCACGACGCGGGTGCGCTCGGCCAGCCCCGTGGCGGCCAGGCCCGCGCAGATGGCGCCGTACACGGCGGCCGGCGTGGCGAAGTAGGCGATCAGCCGGGCAACCGGCCCCAGCTTGTCGGCCAGGGCCGGATAGGCGCTGGCGTCGAGGAAGTCCATGGTCAGGTAATCGAGCCGCGACATGAAGCGCTGTACCGCGCCCTCCTCCACTTCTTTAGCCGGCACGTAGCAGCGCAGGTGATCGCCGATGGCGGTTATATGCGAGTCGGGTTCGCCGTTCTCGCGCCCCAGGGCGAGGATGCGCGTGTCGGCCGACAGAAGGCCGGCGCGGTCCAGTTGATAGAGCGCGGGAAACAGTTTGCGCAGTGCCAGATCACCCAGGCCACCGAAGAGGACCAGGGTGCAGGGTTCGACAGGTTGCGAGGTCATGATATTTGTTCTTCTATCAAACATAAGCTTATGAATACACCCAGTTAAGCGTTACATCAAGACAAAATGTAGTAATAAAACTACATTTTCCGACATGCGAGATTGCGGTGGCTCCGCCTGGATGCGCTCAGTACGATAGGCCACCAATTGCAGGCCCCTTCCCAGGAATCCCAATGGACCGCGTGCACAACCTGCTGGAGCAGATCCAGAACCGCCTCGACGAACTCAACAAGGCCGAGCGCAAGGTCGCCGAAGTCATCCTGCGCGACCCGCAGCAGGCCACCCGCTACAGCATTGCCGCACTGGCCCAGGCCGCGCAGGTCAGCGAGCCTACGGTGAACCGCTTCTGCCGCTCCTTCGGCGTCAACGGCTACCCCGAACTCAAGATGCAACTGGCGCAGAGCCTGGCCAGCGGTGCCGCTTACGTGAGCCAGGCGGTGTCCGCCGACGACGGCCCCGAGGCCTACACGCGGAAGATCTTCGGCAGTGCCATTGCCTCCCTGGACAGCGCCCTGCAGAGCCTCGACCCGCAACTGATCAGCCGCGCCGTGGACCTGATGATCCAGGCCCGGCAGATCCACTTCTTCGGCCTGGGCGCCTCGGCCTCGGTAGCCCTGGACGCCCAGCACAAGTTCTTCCGCTTCAACCTCGCGGTGTCGGCCCATTCCGACGTGCTGATGCAACGGATGCTGGCTTCGGTGGCGCATACCGGCGACCTCTTCGTGATCATTTCCTACACCGGCCGCACCCGTGAGCTGGTGGAAGCGGCACGCCTGGCACGGCAGAACGGCGCCTCGGTACTCGGCCTCACGGCAGCCAACTCGCCGCTGGCCAAGGCCAGCACCCTGAGCCTGGACATTCCCCTGCCGGAAGACACCGACATCTACATGCCGATGACCTCGCGCATCATCCAGCTCACCGTGCTCGACGTGCTCGCCACCGGCATGACCCTGCGCCGCGGCGTGGATTTCCAGCCACACCTGCGCAAGATCAAGGAAAGCCTGAACGCCAGCCGCTATCCGGCGGATGAGGAGCCGAGCTGAGGACGACTGCGCCCTGATTTCTGTAGGGTGGATGGCGCTCTTCCATCCACCATTGCGCCCTGGTACGACTCCGATGGAGGATCGATGAAGCATGATCCACCCTAGGCTTCACCCCACCCACGCCTTCAAACTCAGCCGCGCCTCCTCCCCCGCCACCAGTTCCACGCTGTCCTCACCGCAGGCCGCGCCCTGTACCGAGAGAAAGCCAAGCCCTTCCGACCAGCTGACTTCCGCCAAGGGCCGGCTGCCCGGATGCCAGACCACGGTGCCAGGATTGCGCCCACCTTCGATGCACAACCGCCGCTGCCACCCGGCGTCCTGAATCCGCACCCGCCCACCGCGCCGGAACACCGTGTGGCAGCCATCGATCACCCGTAACTCACCTTCCTGCCGGCACGCCTCGCGGCTCAGCAGGTCGCGGCCTTCGGCGCCGTCCAGCCCCAGCAACCCGACCCGCGCCACATCGCTGACTCGCCAATAGGCGTGCAACGCGTGGCTGAGCACGCAGGGCTCGCTGTCACGGTGACGGGTGACCAATTGCACGCTCATGCGCTCGCCCAGCTCGGCCACCAGCTCCACCTGCCAGTCGTGCAGGTCGAGACACCAGTTCAGGCGCACGCCGTCGGTGTCGGCCTCCTTGTGGATAAGTCGCCAATCCGACAACCTCGCCCAACCGTGGTGCGGCCAGCCACCTTCCATGGGGTGGCGACCGAACCACGGCCAGCAGACCGGGACGCCACCACGAATGGCACCGATGCGCGGCCAACGCGCCGCGCACCAGAGCAACGGACGTTCGCCGGATGGCTGGAAGTGCAGCAACTGGCCGCCCTGGCGGCTGAACACCGCCGAACAGCGCGGGTGCTCCACCAACAGCAGCTCGCGCCCCTGATGCTCGGCCCAGCGAAAGGGTTGCCCATTCGCCGGACGCAACAGGCCGGCAAGGGGATGGTCAGCACCCTCCCCTGCCTTCACCAGGCACGGCCCGCGACGGCGGATTTCACCGGAGGTCATCGTCGTTCCCGGTCATTTCCACCAGTACTCCAGTTGCACACCGAAGTTGGAGCCGTGCAGGGCATCGCCGAAGGCGCCGGTATCCGACAGCGCCGAGCCCGCTGCCAGTTCGCTGGCCGCGCGCTGGGCGGCTTCGTTCCAGCTCGCGTAGGTGTAATAGAGGCGGATTTCCGGGCGTTCCCAGAAGCCGGGACCGGCCGGCGACCAGGTGGGCGCGATGGTGAACTTGGTCAGTTTGCGGGTGCCGCCCGGGGCTTCAACCTGGTCGCGGCCCAGTTCGGTGACCAGCTTGAACTGCTCGGTGATCGCATAGCTCGGACGCACGCCGACGGACAACCAGTTCTGGTCGTCGCCATCCGGGCGCTTGTCCTTCTGGTAGATCACCTCGAACTGGCCACCGAAGCGTGGGGTCACCTGCCAGTCGAAGAACTCCACCACGCGCCAGCTCTGGTTGGCGTTGTCCAGGGTCGGGTCGCCGGTGTAGCCCAGCGCAGTGCCCGGGCCACGCCCGTATTGCAGGGCGAAGGTATTCACCCCGCCGAGGAACGCCTTCTGCTTGTGCTGCGCCGCCACCGACCAGCCGCTGTGGGCGTCCGTGCTGTCGGGCTTGGCGAGGTAGCTGACGCCCAGCTCCACTTCGCCGCCGGGGTTGGTCTGGAAGCCCGCGACGTTGAAGTCATGTCGGTTGATGTAAGGGTCCTGGTCGTAGTTGTCCTTACGCGAGAACACATAGCTGTACCTGAGGTCGCCGATGGCCACTTCATCGAAGCCGAAGCCGGTAGCGCTCTGGTTCCAGTAGTAGAAATCGGAGATGTGGATGTCGTTCCGCTTGTAGAAGCGGCGCCCCGCCCAGAAGGAGCCGCCGCCCAGCGCCGGCATGTTGCTCCACTCGGCGTACATCTGGTTCATCCGCGCGAAGCCATGATCACCGGTGAACTCGGGCGTATGGCCGTACTCGTTGTAGAGCTGCGCCATGCCTTCGACGCTGACCACCGAACCGTCATCGAGCTTGAGCAGGTCCTGGCGCAGGTCCAGTTCGATGTACTGCTCGCATTCGTTCCCCAGACGGTACTTCGATTGCGCCCCCGGCAACTGGAAACAGGATTGTGTGCCGCCCTCGCTGGAACCGCCGGCGCCGCTGCGCATGTAGCCGGTGAACTCCACCGCCTGCGCCACACCGGAAACCGCGAAAAGCGCGCAGGGCAGTACCCACAAACCTTTGATCGTCGTGCTCATGTCCACTCCAGATTTTTATTGTTGTACGTCGTTGGATCGTCTTTTCAGGTAGCCCGGACGCAATCCGGGAAGGCCGTGCCAGCCAATCCCCGGATTTCATCCGGGCTACGGTTCAACGTCCCTTGAGCTGCGCCACCTTGGCTTGCCGCTCAGGGCTGCGGGCCTTTCCCGGTGCACACAGCCGCTCGCCGCTTTGCGCGTCGAACAGCAGCACCTTGTCGGGCGCGAACTGCAGGTCGAGGGTGTCGCCCACTCGCACCGGCGCATCGGGGGCCAGGCGGCAGCAGACCTTGGTCTGGTTGATCTCGACGAAGGCCAGGAGATCCGGGCCGGTTGGCTCCAGGACCTGCACTTCGGCACGAATGGCGGGCAGGTCGCTGACACCGACCAGGATCTGCTCCGGGCGGATACCGAGGATCAGCTCGCGCCCTTCCAAATCGCCGTCGGCGTCGCCCAGGGGCAGTTCGCAGTGGCCGTCGGCGCTGTCCAGCAGGCCCACCAGGCGGCCGTCGCGACGCTGCAGGCGCAGGGGGATGAAGTTCATCGGCGGCGAGCCCATGAAGCCGGCGACGAAGAGGTTGGCCGGGTCGTTGTAGATCTGCTGCGGGGTGCCGAACTGCTGGATGATGCCGTCCTTCATCACCGCCACCTTGTCGCCCAGGGTCATGGCCTCGATCTGGTCATGGGTGACATAGACGGTGGTGGTCTTCAGCCGCTGGTGCATCAGCTTGATCTCGGTGCGCATCTCCACCCGCAGCTTGGCGTCAAGGTTCGACAGCGGCTCGTCGAACAGGTAGATCTTCGGCCGCCGCGCCAGCGCCCGGCCCATGGCCACGCGCTGTTGCTGGCCACCGGAGAGCTGACCCGGCTTGCGCTGCAGCAGGTGCTCGATCTGCAGCAGCTTGGCCACGCGCGCTACCTCGGCGTCGATATCGGCCGCCGGCATCTTGCGGATCTTCAGGCCGAAGGCGATGTTCTCGCGCACATTCATGGTCGGGTACAGGGCGTAGGACTGAAACACCATGGCGATGTCACGATCCTTGGGGCTCATGCCACTGATGTCCTGGCCGTCGACCATGATCGCGCCACCGCTGATGCTCTCCAGCCCGGCGATGCAGTTCATCAGGGTGGATTTGCCGCAACCCGAAGGGCCGACGAGGATCAGGAACTCGCCGGAGTCGATGGACAGCTCGATGTTCTTCAGGGTGTCCGCCAGGCCGCTGCCGTAGGACTTGTTGACGTTGCGCAGTTCGAGGGTTGCCATAGGTGCGACTCCTAGCCTTTTACAGCGCCGGCAGTGAGCCCGCGCAGGAAGTATTTGCCGGCCAGCACGTAGACCAGCAGGGTGGGCAGGCCGGCGATCATCGCGGCGGCCATGTCGACGTTGTATTCCTTGGCTCCGGTGCTGGTGTTCACCAGGTTGTTCAGGGCCACGGTGATGGGCTGGGTATCGCCGCTGGCGAACACCACGCCGAAGAGGAAGTCGTTCCAGATCTGGGTGAACTGCCAGATCAGGCAGACCATGATGGTCGGCACCGACATGGGCAGCAGGATGCGCCCGAAGATGGTGAAGAACCCCGCCCCGTCGAGCCGCGCCGCGCTCACCAGGGCGTTCGGGATACTCACGTAGAAGTTGCGGAAGAACAGCGTGGTGAAGGCCAGGCCGTAGACCACATGCACCAGCACCAGGCCGCCGGTGGTGTTGGCCAGGCCGAACTGGCCGAGGGTGAAGGACGCCGGCAGCAGCACCACCTGGAACGGCAGGAAGCAGCCGAACAGCAGCAGCCCGAAGAACAGCTGCGATCCGCGGAAGCGCCACATGGACAGCACGTAGCCATTCAGCGCGCCGAGCAGGGTCGAGATGATCACAGCTGGCACGGTGATCTTCACCGAGTTCCAGAAGTAGCCACCGACGCTGGCCCAGGCCTTGGCCCAGCCCACCAGGGTGAACACATCGGGCAGCGACAGCAGGTTGCCGGTGCGGATGTCGTCCGGCGTCTTGAAGCTGGTCAGCAGCATCACCACCAGCGGCACCAGGTAGACGGCGCAGGCAACGAACAGCGTGGCGTGGATGGCCAGGCGGCTGAAACTGAAGGCGGATTTTCCGGCCAGGCTAGTCATGGCGCTTGTTCCTCAGTTCGGAGTACAGGTAGGGCACCAGGATCGCCAGCACCGCGCCGAGCATGAGCATCGCGCTGGCGGCGCCGAGGCCCATCTGGCCGCGGGTGAAGGTGTGGGCGTACATGAACATCGCCGGCAGGTCGGACGCGTAGCCGGGGCCGCCGGCGGTCATCGCCGCCACCAGGTCGAAGCTCTTGATGGCGATGTGAGCGAGGATCATCAGCGCGCTGAAAAACACTGGACGCAGGCTCGGGAGGACGATGCGCAGATAGATGGTCGGCAGGCTCGCCCCATCCACCTGGGCGGCGCGGATGATCGACTGGTCCACCCCGCGCAGGCCGGCGAGGAACAGCGCCATGACGAAGCCCGAGGACTGCCACACGGCGGCGATCACCAGGCAATAGACGACCCGGTCAGGGTCCACCAGCCAGTCCAGGCGGAAGCCTTCCCAGCCCCAGTCGCGCAGCAGCTTGTCCAAGCCGAGGCCGGGGTTGAGCAACCACTTCCAGGCGGTGCCGGTAACGATCATCGACAGTGCCATGGGGTAGAGGTAGACGGTGCGGATGAAGCCTTCGCGGCGGATGCGCTGGTCCAGCAGTACCGCCAGGAACACGCCGATCACCAGGCTGATGCCGATGAACATCCCGCCGTAGACCAGCAGGTTCTGGCTCGCCACCCACCAGCGGTCGTTGTCCAGCAGGCGCTCGTATTGCTGCAGCCCGACGAACTTGTAGCTGGGCATGAAGCGCGAGTTGGTGAAGGACAGCAGGAAGGTCCAGAGGATGTAGCCGTAGAAGCCGACCAGCACGATCAGCACACTGGGCGCCAGCACCAGCCTGGGTAGCCAGCGTTGCAGCGCGTCCAGCGGTGAGGCCTTGGCGAAGACTGCGGTTGAAGACATGGATAACTCCTCGCAAGGAAAGAGCGGTGGCACGGACCTCGTAGGAGCCAGCTTGCTGGCGAACAGAGGTAGCCGACCGGCATCGAGGTAGCCGACCAACTCCGCATCGCCAGCCAGCTGGCTCCTACAGGTAATTCAGGCGCGACCGATCCCAAGGCACATGCCTGGGCATGTGCCGGAAATCAGACCTGGAATCCGGCGGGGCAAGGCCCGCCCGGGTGCGCGCTTACTGCACCGCTTCGATCGCGGCGGCCAGTTGCTGCGCGGCCTTCTTCGGGTCGGCGGCGGGGTCGTTGAAGAAGTTGGTCACCACGTCGAACACCGCGCCCTGCACGTAGCTGGAGGCGGCCATGCCGTGGGCCAGGCTGGGCTGCAGGCCATCGCCGGCCGCCGCTTCCTTGAAGTCCTTCATGGACTGCTGGGCGCAGGCGTCGAAGCTCGACATGTCCTGATCGAGGCGAACAGGGATGGAGCCCTTGTTCTGGTTGAAGAACTGCTGGAACTGCGGCTCGAGCACCGTGCGCGCCAGGTCGTTCTGCGCCTGGATGTTCGCTTCATCCTTGAGCTTGAACATGGCCAGTGAGTCGATGTTGTAGGCGAAGCTACCCTGGGTACCGGGGAATGGCAGGCACTGGTAGTCCTTGCCCGCCACCTTGCCGGCGGCGCTCCACTCGCTCTTGGCCCAGTCGCCCATGACCTGCATGCCGGCCTTGCCGTTGATAACCAGGCCGGTGGCGCTGTTCCAGTCGCGGCCGGCGGCGTCGGGGTCGACGTAGCTGCGCAGCTTCTTCAGGGCGGCGAAGACTTCCACCATCTTGTCGCTGGTGAGGGTCGCCTTGTCCTGCAGGACGAAGGCCTTGTGGTAGCCCTGCGGGCCGAGAATGCTGAACACCAGATCCTCGAACACCGTGCCGTCCTGCCAGGGCTGGCCACCGTGGGCGAGCGGGATGAAGCCGGCCGCCTTGAGCTTGTCGGCGGCGGCGAAGAATTCGTCGAGGGTGGTTGGCGGCGTCGCGCCGGCCTTCTGGAAGACCTCGGGGTTTATCCACAGCCAGTTGACCCGGTGCACGTTGACCGGCACAGCCACGTAATGGCCGTCGTATTTCATGATGTCCGCCACCTGCTTGGGCAGCAGCGAATCCCACTTGCCTTCGCTGGAGACCTCATCCAGTTCGGCCAGCAGACCCAGCTCGCCCCACTCCTGGATATCCGGCCCCTTGATCTGCGCGGCAGACGGCGGGTTGCCGGAAACGGCGCGGGTCTTCAGCACGGTCATGGCGGCCTCGCCACCACCACCGGCAACGGCGAAATCCTTCCAGGTGTGGCCTTTCTCTTCGACGAGTTTCTGCAGGGTATCGGCGGCGCGCTTCTCGCCACCGGACGTCCACCAATGCAGGACTTCCACTTCGCCGGCGAGGGCGGACAGGGGGAACAGGGAGGCGAGGGAAACGACAGCGGCCAGGCGGGAGATGGCATTCATGGACGGGGATACCTTCTTGTTTTTATGACTGTGCAAGTCGGTGCTTGCGCTTGCCTGCAGTCTAACCACGGCCTTCAAGCCCGCGGGTAACAAAGGGATAGTGGATGGTCACGGGGTGGTTACAAAACTCGGGCTGACTCCCTCTCCCTCCGGGAGAGGGAGAAAATCAGGCCTGCCTGGGCAACCACAGCGTCACTCGCAAGCCGCCTTCACGCAGATTGCGCAGGCTCAGTTCTCCGCCATGGCTGTGCGCCAGATTCCGCGCGATGCCCAGCCCCAGCCCATAGCCCTGCGTATGGCCGGCCAGGCGGAAGTGCGGCTCGAACACCTGTTCCAGCTTCTGCTCCGGCACGCCGGGGCCTTCGTCGTCGACATGCAGCACGAAGGCGTCGTCGCTGTCTTCTATCTGCAGGTGCGCGCGCTCACCGTATTTCAAGGCATTGTCCACCAGGTTGCCGATGCAGCGACGCAGGGCCAGGGGCTTGCCGGGATAGGACGCACTCGCTTCCCCTTCGAGCGTCACCTGGCCGGAGCCGAGGTAGGGCTCGATCAGCCCGTGCAGCAAGTGATTGAGATCCACCGGCTCGATGTTCTCGTGGATATCGGTGTCCTTCACGCACTGCAGCGCGCCCTTCACCAGCAGTTCCAGTTCATCCAGGTCACGGCTGAACTTGGCCTGCAGTGTCTCGTCCTCCAGCAGCTCCACCCGCAGGCGCAGTCGGGTGATGGGGGTACGCAGGTCGTGGGAGATGGCGCTGAACAACTGGCTGCGTTCGCTGAGGTAGCGACTGATGCGTTCGCGCATGCTGTTGAAGGCGCGGCTCACGTCGGCCACTTCGCTGCCACCGGCTTCCTGCAGCGGTTCCACTTCCGCCCCCAGGGACATTTCCCGTGCGGCCCTGGCCAGACGCTTCAGCGGGCGGCTCTGCCAGTGAACCAGCAGGCCGATGAACAGCAGCAGGAACGAGCTAGTGAGGAGGATGAACCACAGCTGCTGGGTGGGCAGGCCCTGGTCTTCCAGCGTGGCATAGGGCTCGGGCATCAAGGATGCGAGGTACAGCCATTCGCTGGGCCCGATCTGGATCTGGGTGACCAGGATGGGCGGATTCACCGGTTCCAGGGTCAGCGCGTAGTGAGCCCAGGAGCGCGGTAGTTCATCGAGCTTCAGGCCGCTGTTGAAGATGCGCAGATCGTCCGGATTGACGAAGTGCAGGGACAGGTCCACCTGCTTGCCCAGCCGTTCACGCAGCACCGCTTCCACCTCGTCGAGCACCGCGCGCTTGCGCGGGGTTTCCGGCAGCACGCGCATCTCCAGCGGCTTGTCGTTGAGGGACACGAAGAAGCGCGTGCCGCCCATGGAACGCAACTGATCCAGCACCATGGGGCGGTAGCCGATGGGCAGCGAGCGGATGTAGCTGACGCTGGCGACCATGGATTGCGCCAGGCTGCGGGCGCTGGTGAGCAGGCCTTCCATCTGGCTGGCGCGCAACTGCGAGACCCAGATGACGCTGGACAACGCCTGGGCCAGCAGTACCACCAGCAGGGTGAGAAACAGCATGCGCCCGAGCAGCGAGCGCGGCATCAGCCTAAGCATGGTGGTGCGGCGTCACCTGCGCCGCCAGCAAGTAGCCCGCGCCGCGCACGGTGCGGATCAGCCGTGGCGCCTTGCCCGTGTCACGCAGGCGTTGGCGCAGGCGGCTCACGGCCATGTCGACGATGCGCTCCAGGGGCATCACCTCGCGGCCACGGGTGGCGTTGGCGATGGTGTCGCGATCGAGGATCTGCTGCGGGTGGTCGAGGAAGAGCTTCAGCAGGGCGAAGTCGGCGCCGGAAAGGATCACCTCCTCGCCGTCCAGGTGGAACAGACGATGGCTGATCATGTCCAGGCGCCATTCATCGAAGGCCAGCACCTCGACCACCGCACGCTCCTGACCAAAACCGACGCGACGCAACAGGGCCTTGATCCGCGCCAGCAGCTCGCGGGGGCTGAAGGGTTTGCCGAGGTAGTCGTCGGCGCCCAGCTCCAGGCCGATCACGCGGTCGGCTTCGTCGGAGCTGGCGGTGAGCATGATGATCGGCACCTGCGCGAGGCGCTGATGGGCGCGCACCCAACGACACAGGCTGAAGCCGTCTTCGTCGGGCAGCATCACGTCGAGTATCACCAAGTCCGCCGCTTCTTCACCCATGGCACGACGGAAGCCGTCGCCATCGGCCACGCTGCGTACCTGGAAGCCAGCGCGGCTCAGGTAGGTTTCTAGCAGTTCGCGAATCTCCTGGTCGTCATCCACCAGGAGAATGGATTTTCCGGATTGGCTCACAGTGGCCGTCCTTTGTTGTTATCGACACGCTCGTTTTCGAACACGGCGGTAGGGTGGGTCGGGCGGCATTCCGCGAGCCTGCATAACCCACCGCTGGGGTTGATGGGTTTCGCCGCGCTCTACGCCATCCTACGGAATGGCGACTGTTGCAGGGCGACGCCCGCGCCTTCCAGGCCGGGGTACTCAGCTGTCACCAGCCACACGGGGATGCCTTCGAAATAACCGCTCATGCAGCCCTTGCTGGCGAAGGCGCGGGCGAAGCCGCTCTTCTGGAAGAAGGCTGCGAAGCGCGGCACCACGCCGCCGACTATATACACACCGCCACGGCCGCCAAGGGTCAGCACGTTGTTACCGGCCACTCGCCCAAGCCAGCCACAGAACAGGTCCAGCACTTCTTCAGCCAGCGGGTCGCCCGCCAGCGCCGCCGCACTCACTTCCGCAGGCGAAGCCAGGCGCGGTGCATGACCGTCCACGGCACAGACCGCACGATAGAGCTGTAGCAACCCATTGCCGCTGAGCACGTTCTCGGCGCTGACATGACCAAGCTGGCCGTGCAGTTGCTGCCAGAGGGTTGCCTCGCGCAGGTTGCCCACCGGCAGGTCGACATGTCCGCCCTCCCCCGGCAACGCCTTCCAGCGCCCTTCGCCCAATGGCAGAAGGGTGCCGACGCCCAGGCCGGTGCCCGGGCCGATCACCACCGCCGGACTGCCCGGGTCGGCGACGCCGGGACAGATCTGCAGCTTTTCGTGCTCGCGCAGGCGGGTCATGCCCAAGGCCATTGCGGAGAAGTCGTTGATCAGCAGCAACTCCTCCACCTGCAAGGTGCGGCAGAAGGCCGAGCGGCTCAGGCGCCAGTGATTGTTGGTGAAGCGGAAGTGCTCGCCACTCACGGGCCCGGCCACCGCCAGGCAGACGGCACCCAGACTACCCAGCGCCAGGCCGAGGCCGGCGAGGTAGTGACTGATGGCCTGTTCCGGACCGGCGAAGTCGGCGGTGGCCAGCACGCGCACAGACTCGAGTTTTTCGTCGCGCCAGAGTGCGAAGCGCGCATTGGTACCGCCAATGTCTCCGACCAGCGCCAACTTCACTTCAAGCTCTCCAGGTTGCGGGTGAAGGCACTGGCACCCTGCTCGGCACTGCTGAAGGATTCGCGCATGAAGGCAAAGAGTTCGCGCCCCGTTCCCACGTTCGCTTCGAGGTCCCAGGGTGCCAGCTCGCGGGCGGCGAATTCGGCGGCATCCACCACGACTTCCAGCGTGCCGGTGGTGCCATCTACGCGAATCAGGTCGCCGTCGCGCACCCGTGCCAGCGGCCCGCCGTCGAAGGCTTCCGGGCAGACGTGGATGGCGGCGGGAATCTTGCCCGAGGCGCCGGACATGCGCCCATCAGTGACCAGGGCCACCTTGAAGCCACGGTCCTGTAGCACACCGAGGAAGGGGGTCATCTTGTGCAGCTCGGGCATGCCATTGCTGCGCGGGCCCTGGAAGCGCATCACCGCCACCAGGTCGCGGTCCAGCTCACCGGCCTTGAAGGCATCGGCCAGCGCCTGCTGGTCATGGAAGACCCGCGCCGGGGCCTCGACCACCTGGTGCTCCGGTGCCACGGCGGACACCTTCATCACGCCTCGACCGAGATTGCCCACCATCACGCGTAGACCACCTTCCGGCGAGAAGGGCGTAGAAACCGGGCGCAGGATGGATGCGTCCAGACTCGTGCCCGAACCTTCGCGCCACACCAGCGTGCCGTCCTCCAGGAACGGCTCACGGGTGTAATGGCGCAGGCCGCGCCCCATGACAGTGTTGACGTCTTCATGGAGCAGGCCGGCATCGAGCAGCTCGCGCACCAGGAAGGCCACACCGCCAGCGGCGTGGAAGTGATTGATGTCGGCCTTGCCGTTGGGATAGACGTGGGCCAGCGTCGGCACCACCTCGGAGAGATCCGCCATGTCCTGCCAGGTGAGCTGGATGCCCGCCGCCTGGGCGATGGCAGGCATATGCAGGGTGTGGTTGGTGGAACCACCGGTGGCGTGCAGGGCAACGATCGAGTTGATCAGCACACGCTCATCGACGATTTCGCCAATGGGCACGAACTGCCCGCCCTGCTTCGTCAGGCGCGTGACCTGGCGCGCCGCCTCCACGGTCAGTGCCTCGCGCAGCGGGGTATTCGGGTTGACGAAGGAGGCGCCCGGCAGGTGCAGGCCCATCACTTCCATGAGCATCTGATTGGTGTTGGCGGTGCCGTAGAAAGTGCAGGTGCCGGGGCTGTGATAGGCCTTCATCTCCGACTCCAGCAGCTCATCGCGGCTGGCCTTGCCCTCGGCGTAGCGCTGGCGCACTTCGGCCTTTTCCTTGTTCGACAAGCCCGACGGCATGGGCCCGGCCGGCACGAAGATCGACGGCAGGTGGCCGAAGCGCAGCGCGCCCATCATCAGGCCGGGGACGATCTTGTCGCAGATACCGAGGAACAGTGCCCCATCGAACATGTTGTGCGACAGCGCCACCGCGGTGGACATGGCGATCACTTCGCGGCTGGCGATGCCCAGCTCCATGCCCGGCTCCCCCTGGGTGACGCCATCGCACATGGCCGGTACACCGCCGGCCACCTGGCCCACCGAACCGATGTCGCGCAGGGCCTGGCGGATTTTTTCCGGGTAGTCCTCGTACGGCTGGTGAGCCGAGAGCATGTCGTTGTAGGCGGTGACGATGGCCACGTTGGCCGAATCCATCAGGCGCAGGCGCTGCTTGTCGCCACCACCGCAACCGGCCACGCCATGGGCGAAGTTGGCGCATTGCAGCTTGCCGCGCTGCGGCCCATCGCTGGCCGCCTTGTGAATCATCGCCAGGTAGCGCTCGCGGGTTGCGCGGCTGCGCTCCACCAGGCGTTCGGTTACCTCAAGTACGCGGGGATGCATGGATTCGACTCCAGGTAGCGGGTGAATTTGTTTTTATACAAACCACAATACTGCCAATTCGATTAAAAATTCACTAGGTAATTCAAAATATTTTGTTATTACAACAACAAAATCAAAGAGACCCGCTCTCAATCATATAGACCACCGACTCGGGCCGGGCCCGCAGCATAACGCCCGCCCCGCTCCGCCACCTATTCCACTCATGGCGCATTCCAGAGGCTTATGTCTTTTCTGATTTGGCACTAGAACGAAATGCTCTAAAAATTAACTTGCACGCAAAATAACTCAGCAGTAAATTCTGTCTCACCAACTTACTTAGCACGCAAAACATTAACGAACCAACTACATCGGAGAATCGCCATGAAAGCCCTGATCACCTTCACCGCCATCCTCGCGTTTTCCTCCACCAGCTTCGCCGATACCGGGAGCAGCGAGCAGAAAAGCAGCGGCAACGGCAACGGCAGCGGCGCCCAGTACCCGGAATGGCTGATCAACCACGACGGCTGATCCAGATAACCCCGACCACTCACGCACACCACGCAATCCAAACCGGACTGAAAAGGAAACCATCATGAGCATCGAAAACGTTCTCTACCGCGCCTACGCAGAAGCCACCGGCGGCCGTGACGGCCGCGCCATCTCCTCCGACGGCGTACTCGACGTCAGCCTCACCACCCCGCGCGAGCTGGGCGGCGCCGGCGGCGAAGGCACCAACCCCGAGCAACTGTTCGCAGCCGGCTACTCGGCCTGCTTCCTCGGCGCACTGAAGTTCGTCGCCGCCCGCGACAAGCACAAGCTGCCGGCCGAGACCTCCATCGAAGGCATCGTAGGCATCGGCGCCATTCCCACCGGTTTCGGCATCGAAGTGGAACTGCGCATCGACATCCCCGGCCTGGACCGCGAGGAAGCCCGCGCCATCGTGGACAAGGCCCACATCGTGTGCCCCTACTCCAACGCCACTCGCGGCAATATCGACGTGACCCTGACCCTGGTCTGAGTCGCACCACCGACAAGGGCGGGCATCCCGAAAGGGGGGCCCGCCCTTTTTTCGGTGGCTGGAAATCCAGCCGTAGGAACGCGCTTGCTCGCGAAGGATCGAGCGCGGGCTGTTCGCGAGCAAGTCCGCTCCTGCACAGTTCTAGTTGAAATCACCCCCTACACTGAACGCACTTCAAACCCGCCAAGGAGTGCAACATGATCTTGTCCACTACCCCCACCCTCGAAGGCCGGACCATTCGTGAGTACAAAGGCATCGTGGTCGGCGAAGCCATTCTCGGCGCCAACGTGTTCCGCGACCTGTTCGCCGGCATCCGGGACATCATCGGCGGCCGCTCCGGCGCCTATGAAAAGGAACTGGCCAAGGCCCGCGAAATCGCCTTCGAGGAATTGTCCGAGCGCGCAGAAAAGCTCGGTGCCAATGCGGTGGTCGGCATCGATATCGACTACGAGGTTGTCGGGCAGAACGGCAGCATGCTGATGGTGAGCATCAGCGGCACTGCCGTGACCCTCTGAGTCAGGACTTACGGGCCTTCGCCATCTCCTTGTCACGGGCGAGCTTGTAGGCCACGTAGTACTTGTAGATGTTGCCGACGTAATCGACCGTCTCGCGCCCGACCAGGCGCGCAGCGGCGTGCTCGACGTTGCCGAACCAGACGTTCTTGTCCAGGCCGGACTTCTCCGCCAGGCGGCGGAACTTGCGCAGGTTTCCCGGCCCCGCGTTGTAGGCGGCGAACGTCATCAGGGTGCGGTTGAGCGGCGTCAGCTCGGGGTCGTTCAGGTACTTGTCGGCCAGCAGGCGCATGTACTTGCTGCCGGCCTCGATGTTGCGGTCGGCGCTCTTGTCGATTTCCTCGATGGCCACGTTGGGGTCGGCTGCGGTGCTGGGCAGCAGTTGCATGACCCCAACCGCGCCACGATGGCTGCGCGCCTCCTGGTTGAGCTGGGACTCCTGAAACCCCTGCGCCATGAGCATCAGGTAGTCGAAGTCGTAGGTGCCGGCGTGTTTTTCGAACAAGCCCACCAGCGCGGCGAAGCGTGCCAGTTCCTCCTCATCGGTGGCGTCGAAGAGCGCCTTGCTGTTCTTCACATACTTGTTGCGCAGGCTGTTACCGAACGAGGTCCCCAGCTTGTGAGTCTTGACGAACCCATCCAGTGCCTTGAGGAGCTGCGGACTCTCTTTGCGGATGGCCCAGGCGAGCTGGATGTCGTCGCGGACGGGCATGTCCACATGGATATCCAGGTCGACGAGTACGCTCTTCCAGGTCTCGGCGATGTAACGGTCCACCACTACGGCGTTGATCAGGCCGGCATTGACCATCTCCAGCAGGTCCTCGGACTCCAGGTTCTCGTCCGCCGGCTTGATCACGATGGGCTCCAGTCCCTTTTCCCGGAAGCTGGCGTTGAGTTCGATCAGGTGCTCGTAGTAGCTGCTGGATGGCCGCACCATCACCTCCTTGCCCGCCAGGTCCTCCAGCTTCTCGAGCTTCACGCTCTTCGGCCCGGTGACCACCACTTCGCGCACACCACTGGCGAACGGGGCGGTGAAGTCCACCGTTTGCTGGCGCTTGTCGGTGATCGACAGACCACCGGCGGCAATGTCCCCCTCCCCGTTCACGAGTTTGGAAAGCAGCTCACCACGGCCGACTGGAATGAACACCACACGCCACTGCAGGGACTTGCTCTTGTGGGGGTACTTCTTGTTCAGCCAGTTCTCCAGCGCCTTGCCAATCTCATAGGCGATACCCCGCTGGCGTCCCCGGTCCACTGCGAAGAAGGTCTTGCTGTACGGCACCAGGATGCGCACCAGGCGGCGCTCGCGCATGGCCTCGAAGTCCCCTGTCCAGGCCTTGGGCAAGGGGAGCACCAAGGCATCCACCTCGGCTTCCTCGGCCTTGCTCAGTTCGGCGCTGGGCAGCTCCTCAGCCCAGGCTCCCCGCACCAGCATCAACAGGGCCCACACCAGCAACAGCCAGCAGCGCATCGATTTCATGACATCCACCTTCGCCGCCCGGTCTGCGGCTTCAGAAGACTTCGTCGACCATGCGGAACGGATAGGGGGCAGCCTTGTACTTGCCGAGCTTGCCGCGCTTGGGCAGCTCCACTTTCTGCTCTCGGGTCAGATCCTTGTAAGGGATCTGCTTGAGCAGGTGGCTGATGATGTTCAGCCGCACGCGCCGCTTGTCTTCGGAATGCGCCATGTACCAGGGCGCCCAGGATGAATCGGTGGCGGCGAACATCTCGTCGCGGGCACGGGTGTAGTCGTCCCATCTGGCGTAGGACTTGAGGTCCATGGGCGACAGCTTCCAGATCTTGCGCCCATCATCGATGCGGTCCTTGAGACGCCGGGTCTGCTCCTCGGCGCTCACTTCCAGCCAGTATTTGATCAGGATGATTCCGGACTCGACCATCATCTTCTCGAACAGCGGCGTCACCGCGAGGAACTTGCGCGCCTGCTCCTCGGTACAGAAGCCCATGACCCGCTCGACGCCAGCGCGGTTGTACCAGCTGCGATCGAAGATCACGACTTCGCCGGCCGCCGGCATATGGGCCAGATAGCGCTGGCCGTACATCTGGGTCTTCTCTCGATCAGTGGGTGCAGGCAGCGCCACCACGCGGAACACGCGGGGGCTGACCCGCTCGGTGATGGCCTTGATGGTCCCGCCCTTGCCGGCGCCATCACGCCCCTCGAAGACGATGCACACCTTGAGTCCCTGGTCCACCACCCACTGCTGGAGCTTCACCAGCTCCACGTGCAGGCGCTTGAGTTCGCTTTCATATTCCTTGCGACCAAAGCTTTCGCGCTCCACCGTCGCACCGGCGGCAGCCTTCTTCTTGCCCTTTGCCATGACCTGCTCCACTCCTGGGGGAATCCGATCATTACAAGCTAGCTGAGCATTGGCATCTTGCAGGGCGAAACGGCAGGCGACGCCCCGGAAAGCGGAACGCCCCGGCCTGCCAGGCAGGTAGGGGCGTTCCACGAGAACGGACTCAGACGGTCATTCGGCCAGGCTCAACGCCCCCGTCAGCACCTTCTTGCCGCGGGTGGCCAGGCAGTAATACAGCGGCGCGGTCACCAGCAGGCCGGCCAGCCAGGACAGGTCGACGCCTTCGATGTAGTTGGCGTAGGGCCCGACGTAGAGCGCGGTATTGGCAAACGGCAGTTGCACCAGGATGCCGATGAAGTAAGCGGTGATGGCATGCGGGTTGAAGCGTCCGTAGATCCCGCCATCGGCCCTGAAAATCGAGGCAATGTCGTACCGGCCGCGCTTGATCAGGTAGAAATCCACCAGGTTGATGGTGGCCCAGGGCACCAGGACCAGCAGCAGCGCCAGGATCAGCCCGATGAAGTGGGAGATGAAGTTGGCCGAGGCGCTCAGGGCCATCAGGCAGCAACCGGCCAGCACTACGGCCGACAGGACCACCCGCACGCGGATGCTCGGCGTCCAGCTGCCGGCGAAGGTCTGGATCGAGGTGACGATGGACAGCACCGCACCGTATAGGTTGAGCGCGTTGTGACTGATGATGTTGAGCAGGAACAGCACCATCAGCAGCGGGCCGAGCACGCCGGTGGCCTGCTTCACCGCCGCCATGGCCTCGGTGCCTTCCGGGGTCGCCAGCACGGCCACCGCGCCGAAGCTGAAGGACAGGATGGTGCCCAGGCAGGCGCCGAAGTAAGTGGCCCAGAACGGCTTGGCGATACCAATGCTGGCCGGCAGGTAGCGGGAGTAGTCAGAAACGTAGGGCGAGAAACTCAGCTGCCAGATGATCCCCAGGCAGATGGTCGCCAGGAAGCCCGACAGGTTGAAGCCGCCACGGCTGAAGAAATCCGCTGGCAGCTCACTGCAAAAGATGGTGATGAAACCGGCCAGCAACGCACCGCCCATCACCCAGGTGCCGATGCGGTTGAGGGTGTGGATGAAGCGATAGCCGATCACACCGATCGCGGTGGCACTGATGGCGCCAATGATGATGGCCGCCGGCAGCGGCACCGCTGGCGCGATACCGTGGATCGACTCGCCGGCCAGGACGATGTTGGAAATGAAGAATCCGACATAGATGACCGCCGCGAACAGGACGATCAGCAGCGCCCCATAGCGGCCGAACTGGCCCCGGCTCTGGACCATCTGCGGGATGCCCATCTGCGGTCCCTGGGCGGAGGCCAGCGCAATGAAGACGCCGCCAACCATATGCCCCAGCACGATGGCCAACAGGCCCCAGAGCAGGTCGAGGTGGAACACCTGGACCACCATGGCCCCGGTGACGATCGGCAGTGGTGCAATGTTGGTGCTGAACCAGAGTGTGAACAGGTCGCGGGCCTTGCCATGACGCTCGGCGGGCGGCACATAGTCGACGGTATGGTTCTCGATCAGCGTCTGCTGGGAATTCTCGGACATCGTCTTGCCTTGCTTATTGTCTTTGTAGAAAGCCACGAAGGGCGCAATCGGGTCCTGTGACGACGACGTCAACCGCCCAAATGCGAACACCATATTATGGTATTCCAAGACTCAGACAAGGGTATTTTAGAATCAGAACTGTACTGAAAGCTGCCCTGATTCTTGCTGAAACGTTCAACCTTTTTCCGCTACACGCCCGTATTTATTGGCCTCCAGCGGATTTCCCCCGCGTTCGTCGGCCTGCGCGCGGCTGTGGGAAAAATCTGCTTGCATTGAAGGTATTACGGTATACCATCAGACATAGATGCGCTGCCGGTCGCAGCCACTTGCTCCCGATAGGTACCCGAAATGATCGACACCAATGCCTACAAACAAGTCATGGGCTCCTTCCCTTCCGGCGTCACTGTCATCACCACCCTGGATGACGACGGCCAGATCGTCGGGCTGACCGCCAGCGCCTTCAGCTCCCTGTCCATGGATCCGGCCCTGGTGCTGTTCTGCCCCAACTACAGCTCCGACTCCTATCCGGTGCTGATCAAGAGCAAACGCTTCGCCATTCACCTGCTGTCCGCCGAGCAGCGCGACGAGGCGTACGCCTTCGCGAAGAAGGGCAAGGACAAGGCCCAGGGCATCGACTGGACCCTGAGCGACCTGGGCAACCCGATCCTGGCCAATGCCACCGCCATCATCGAATGCGAGTTGTGGCGCGAATACGAAGGCGGCGACCACGCCATCCTGGTGGGTGCCGTGAAGAACCTGATTGTCCCCGAACAGGACGTGATCCCGATGATCTACTGCCGCGGCAAGATGGGCGCGCTGCAGGCCTTCGCCTGACATCAAGTTGATGTGTGCTTTGATTCCCGCCCCCTTGATTGGGGGCTTTTTTTCGCCCTCGCACCGGGCGTTTTTCTAGGGGCGAATTCATTCGCTATGTCTGCGTTAGCTGTTGCACGAGATTTACCATCGGTCCAAGAGCCTTGTAGGAGCTGGCTTGCCAGCGAAACGGGGCTATTCGCTGGCAAGCCAGCTCCTACGGGCAATACGGCTTCCTGCAACACGTAATGCAGGCAGAGCCAATTCATTCGCCAAGCAGGACGCAGTCCTGCCGGGAAGAAGCCCAACACCTGCGGACATACCGCCCGTTGGGCGTGAGGCAACCACGGGGCCATCCTTGCCGGGTAGTTGTTCTGGCGGAAAGACCTTGCAGATATTCCGTATTATGGTATACCAATATTCAGCAAGCCGCCCAACAGGTCAGAAGCCCCTGGCGGCGTCACCCCACCGCAGCGGCCGCTCCGTGGCCACGCAGAAAAAGGTTCGAGGTAAGCGACATGAAATTCTCTTTGTTCGTGCACATGGAGCGCTACGACGAGCAGATCAGCCACCGCCAGCTCTTCGAAGATCTGACCGAGCTGACGCTGATGGCCGAGGCCGGCGGATTCAGCACGGTCTGGATCGGCGAACACCATGCAATGGAGTACACCATCTCGCCGAGCCCCATGCCGCTGCTCTCCTACCTGGCCGCCCGCACCACGACCATTCGCCTGGGCGCCGGCACCATCATCGCGCCCTTCTGGCACCCCATCCGCGTCGCCGGTGAGTGCGCCCTGCTGGACGTGATCAGCAATGGCCGCATGGAAGTGGGCCTGGCCCGAGGCGCCTACCAGTATGAATTCGACCGCATGGCCGGCGGCATGCCCGCCACCAGCGGCGGCCAGGCCTTGCGCGAAATGGTCCCGGTGGTGAAAGCCCTCTGGCAGGGGGACGTTGCCCACGACGGCGAGATCTGGAAGTTCCCCACCTCCACCTCCTCGCCCCGGCCGCTCCAGAAGCCCACGCCGCCGATGTGGATCGCCGCGCGCGATCCGGACTCCCACAACTTCGCCGTGGCCAATGGCTGCAACGTGATGGTCACCCCGCTGATGAAGGGTGACGAAGAAGTGGTGGACCTGAAGAACAAGTTCGAAGCAGCCCTGGCCAACAACCCGGACGTGCCGCGCCCGCAACTGATGGTGCTGCGTCATACCCACGTGCACAGCGTGGACGACCCGGAAGGCTGGAAAGTCGGCGCAGCCGCCATCTCGCGCTTCTACCGCACCTTCGATGCCTGGTTCGGCAACAAGCAAACCCCGGTCAACGGCCTCCTCCCGCCGAGCCCGGAAGAGAAGTTCAAGGACCGCCCGGAGTTCGAGCTGGAGAACATCCGCAAGAACACCATGATCGGCACCCCGGAAGAAGTCATCGCGCGTATTCGCCACTACCAGGAACTGGGCGTGGACGAGTTCAGCTTCTGGGCCGACAACAGCCTCTCCCACGCCGAGAAGAAGCAGTCCCTGGAACTCTTCATCAAGCACGTGGTGCCGGCTTTCCGCTAAAGTCCGCCGCTGGCAGCCGGATCGGGCGATCCGGCTGCCATTTACCTATCCACAGGTGGTCGAACGCCATGCACAAGACTGGCCTCACCCTCTGCACCCGCAAGCCACTGCCCGGGGCCGCCATGGCCTATCTGCGCGGCAAGTGGACGCCCGCCCATCTCTTCCTCAAGCGCCTGCGCTCTTCCGTCACGGCCAAGCAGAACGGCTTCTGGCAGATAGTCCGCTGACCAACTCTCAACGCTGAACTTCGCCCGCGTCCGACGTCTCACCGCCCGACCAAGGCGCCTCCGTGCGCCTGGACGATGCGGTTCGCGGCCGCGTACTCATGGCTGAACAACAACAAGAGTTGCTCATGAACACAGACAGCGCCTGCCTGGTTATCGACATGCAGCAGGAGGATGGTTTCCCCCTGCATGACCTGCACCGGGTCATCGACAACAACGCCGAACTGCTCGCAGCACTGCGCGGCATCGACATCCCCATCATCTACACCCGCCACATCAACGCGGCGGACGGCAGCGACCTGCCGCCCGGCGAGCCGCTGGACAGCGCCGGACGCCCGCTCAGCTACTGCGCCGGCACCCGCCAGGTGGCGATCATCGAGCGCCTGGCGCCCCGCCCCGGCGACCGGGTGATCGACAAACCGCGCTACAGCGCCTTCCACCGAACCGACCTGGACCGGCAATTGCGCGAACTGGGCGTGAAGCGGCTGATCGTCAGCGGTGTACTCACCGACGCCTGCGTGCTGGCCACGGTGCTGGACGCCTTCGCCCTGGGCTACGGCGTCGACCTCATCGCCGACGCCTGTGCCAGCACCACGGAAGCGGCACACAGCGCCGCCCTGCTGATCATGGCCAACTGGGTCTACTCCATCGAGATCTACGCCACCGCGCAGTACCTCAAGGCCCTGGACGGTGAGCCCCACCGGTCCTTCCGCCCGACCGAACCCGACCAGTTCGCCCACCGCCCCGACCAGTTCGTCGCCACCATCGCCCGCTTGCAGACCGCGCTCGGCCTGCCGCGCCGGAATCAGGAGTGATCGCCATGCACGTCGAGAAAAGAAGCATCGATTTCATCCCCGAAAACGAACGTCACGGCCAGCCGGCGTCGCTGTTCTACATCTGGTTCGGCGCCAACATGAACATCACCACCATCGCCTCCGGCGTGCTGCCGGTAATGCTCGGCCTCAACCTGTTCTGGAGCGCCCTGGCGATCATCCTCGGCTCGCTGATCGGGGCCATCTTCATGGCCTCGCACTCGGCCCAGGGACCGAAGCTGGGCATCCCGCAGATGATCCAGAGCCGCGCCCAGTTCGGGGTGATAGGTGCCGTGCTGCCGCTGCTGTTCGTGATGCTCATCTACCTGGGTTTCTTCGTCAGCAATACCCTGCTGGCGGCCCAGGCCATCGCGTCGGTCAGCCCGCTGGACGGCGATGCCAACATCTACCTGATCGGCGCGTTGTGCTTCCTGGTGGCGCTCTATGGCTACCGGCTGATCCACCGCCTGCAGAAGGTGCTGTCGTGGCTTTCGCTGCTGGTCTTCCTGATCGCCACCGTCATAGCCCTCAGCCTGCCGATCCCGGAAGGCCAGTGGTCGCTGGCGGGTTTCTCGCTGTCGAAGTTCCTGGTGGCGGTGAGCATCGCGGTCACCTGGCAGCTGTCCTACGCACCCTATGTCGCCGACTACTCGCGCTACCTGCCGAGCTCGACGCCCATGTCGCGGGTGTTCTGGTACAGCTACGCCGGCACGGTGGTGGGCGGAGCCTGGATGATGATCCTCGGCGCCGTGCTTAGCGTTGCCATCAGCGGCTTCTCCGACAACGTCGGCAGCCATCTGGCCCTGCTGTTCGGCGTCGCCGCGCTACCGGTGTTCGCCTTCATCCTCTACGGCCAGGTGGCGATCAACGTGTTCAACCTCTATGGCGCCTTCATGTCCACGGTGACGGTGATCGAGCCGTTCTCGCGCCTGCGCGTCACGCCTGCCGTGCGTGGGCTATTCATGCTGGCCATCAGCGTGATCGCCACGGCCTTGTGCACCATCAGCCAGGACAACTTCATCAGCTACTTCCTGAACTTCATCTTCTTCATGAGCTACTTCCTCATCCCATGGACCGCCATCAACCTGGTGGACTATTACTGCCTGAGGAAAGGGGATTACTGCGTACCGGACATCTTCGACCTGAACGGCCGCTACGGTCGGATCAACGGGGTGGCCTGCGGCAGCTTCCTGCTGACCATCCTGCTGGAGATTCCCTTCATGAACACCACCCTCTACGTCGGTCCCATCGCCCAGGCACTGGATGGCGTCGACCTGGCCTGGGTGGTGGGATTGCTGGTGCCGGCACTGACCTACTACTGGGCAATGCGCCGCAGCCTGGCGCGCGACCTTCAGCTTTTATAGCAACGTAGGATGGATCGGGCGGCGTTCCGCGAGCTTGCGGTACCCATCGCCCCTCCGCCGATGGGTATCGCTTCGCTCAACCACATCCTACAAAAGCGCCCCTCGTGCAGTCCGTAGGATGGGGCGGGTGGCGTTCCGCGAGCTTGCGAGCCCCATCGCCCCTCCGCCGATGGGTATCGCTTCGCTCAACCACATCCGACAAAAGCGCCCCTCGTGCGGCAGGTAGCCCGGATCCAATCCGGGCTACCTACTCGTCGCGGCGCTCGAAGATCGCACCCTCGATCCCCAGCACTTCGCCCGAACTGGAGTACACACCCACTCCGGTCTCCCAGACATTCTTGATGCGCCCATCGGCGCAGCGGATGCGGTAGCTGAGCTGGTAGGGCTCGCGCTTGAGCAGCGCGCATTGCACGCAGTACCAGATGTAGTCGGCGTACTCGTCGAGGATCAGCGAGCCGTAGCTGTGCTCGGGGTCGCGGGTCAGGTATTCAGCCGTGTAGCCGGTGAGGGTCAGGCAGCCGGCGCTGACGTATTCCATGTACCAGGTGCGATCGTTGTCGCCCCGGTAGATCAGCCCCGGTAGTTCATCGAGCAGCCCCGGAGCGGGCGGATTCGGTGCAGGCGCAGCCGGGCCCGCACCCTCGCAGTGCAGCGGGACATCGTCCACCCTGGCCCAGGAGGCACTGCTGCGGTGGACCCGGGTGGCCAGTTCCAGACGCGAGTGCAGACGGAATTTGCGCAGCAGGTTGCGCACGTAAATCTTCACCGTCCCGTCGCTGATGCCCAGTTCCCGAGCAATCTGCTTGTTGCTCAGCCCCGAGGCGATCAGCGACAGGGTCTGCCCTTCGCGCTCGGTCAGCTCATCGGCCGAAGGCACCGGCGGCGCGGCGGACGGTAACAGACTGGCGTTGTGCATCCCTATCCTCCTCCGGTGGTCGCCTCTGGGTTGGCAAGTCCCCAGAAGCAGCAACTTCCATGCCTCCGCAAGGGCACTACCCCTTTTGGCATACCTCCTCCTGCGGATTGAGCGCCGATTCCCAAAGAGAAAATATTTTCTCCACGAGGAAACAGGCGAATCCGCGAGGACACCATGAACACCACTGCAACCGACCACCCGTTCAGCGTGCCGCGCTACCCCAGCGGCCAGCCGAGCCTGACAGCCACCGCGCACCTGCTGGTGACCCAGGGCACGGGGCGGGATGACTGCGTCGCCCTCGCCGCGCAGCTGGGCCAGGCCCGGCTGACCCACCTGGCCCTGCCGGACTTCCCCAACCTCGCCGCCCTGCAACTGGTCCTGAGCACCCAGTTGAAGGATGCCCGCGTCGGCCTGCGCCTGGACCTGCGGGGCGACGAAGCCTTCGTCTGGCCGCTGCACGCCCTGGCGCGGGCCGCTGGCCTGCAAGCCGACGAAATTCTCATAAGCAGTAACCCGGACGGCACCCGCCGGGTGTTCTGCGTGCACTGCGCCACCTGCCAGCCGGCAACGAGCGCCGGGCACCTGACCTGTGCCCAGTGCGGCGTAGTGCTGGAGGTGCGCCGTCACTTCTCGCAGCGCCTGGGTGCCTACCTCGGGGTCTGCGCCGATGCCGACCAGCCCTACCAGGAGGTTCGCCCATGAGCGCCCTGCTCGACGTCCGCGTTGCCGCCATCCGTGAGCTCACCCCGGTGATCCGCGAATACCGCTTCGAAGCACTGGCCGGCACATTGCCGGGGTTCTCGGCGGGCAGCCACGTGCAACTGCACCTGCCCAACGGCCGGCGCAATGCCTACTCGCTGCTGAGCGACCCCGCCGACACCCGCCAGTACCGCATCGCCGTGCGCCAGCAGGACGCCTCGCGGGGCGGTTCGCGCTACCTGCACCAGCACCTGAAGGTCGGCGACCGCCTGCGCCTGTCGCCACCGGCCAACCTCTTCCCGCTGCACGGAGAGGCACGGGAGCACATCCTGGTGGCCGCCGGCATCGGCATCACCCCCTTCATCGCCTACGGCCAGGAACTCCTGCGCCGGGGCGCCGACTTCGAGCTGCACTACGCCTACCGCGCCGGCACCAGCGACGCCTATGTCGAGGAACTGCGCCAGCAGTTGGGCCCACGCCTGCGCGAATACATCGGCGGCCAGCACCGCCTCGACCTCGCCAGCCTGCTGCAGGGCCGCACGCTGGGCACCCACGTCTACGCCTGCGGCCCGCAATCGCTGCTGCTGGACCTTCAGGAACAGGCCACCGCCCAGGGCTGGAGCCCGCGCCGCGTGCACTGGGAAGCCTTTGCCGCGGCGGAGCCCGGCCAGCCGTTTCGCGTCGAGCTGGCGCGCAGTGGCCAGCAACTGGAAGTGGCGGCGGACGAAAGCCTGCTGGAAGCCCTCGAAGCCGCCGGCGTGGAGGTGCCCAACCTCTGCCGGGGCGGAGTCTGCGGCCAGTGCCAGACGCCCTGGCTGAAAGGCGACGTGGAGCATCGCGACCACTTCCTCAGCGCCATCGAGCGCACCAGCAGCCTGATGCCCTGCGTATCGCGCGGCTGCGGCAGCCCGATCCTGCTCGATATCTGACCCCGGAGACGCCCCCCATGACCCTGACCTTCAAACCGCTGGAGAGCTACCGGGAAGACTTCAGCTTCCGCAACAGCCCGGCCGCCATCGCCCGCTTTCCCTTTCCCTTCCCGGAAGACCAGTACATGTACTCGGTCAACCTGGAGCCGGCGGTGTCCCGCGATCCCGGTTCGGTGTTCGAGCACTGCTTCGACGTCGACGAGCACTACATCTCGGAAATGGCCGAACGCGCCCGCGTGCTGGAACTGGACCCGGACCGCTGCCTGGTGATGCCGCACATGGCCCAGGCCGCCTGGGACACTCTGGAAATGCTGATGGAGCACCTTTCCCGCGACTACCCGCAGCACTTCCGCCTGACCCGTGACGGCACGGCCTGGCACTGGCAGAACCTGGCGCTGGGCATCGACCAGCACTTCACCTACGGCGACCCGGCCACACTGCCCTGCGAGCCGCTGGAGTACATCACCCGGCAAATGCAGGGCGACTTCGCGGTGCTCGACCAGCGCGACGGCGACCTCTACATGGACGCCGGCATGGTCACCTGCCCGGCGGACTGGTCGCTGCGCTTCGACGCCGGCATGAGCTTCAAGCAGTGGCACTCGCCAGTGCCCATGGCGCACCAGATGGGCGTGTTCGACCGCGCGCTGAAGTACCTGCTGAACATACAGGTCGGCCAGCCGGTGCGCCGCCTGAACTGGACCCTGACCATCAACCCGCGCCTGGACACCTCGCCCGAGACCTACCACGAGTGGGGCAACGATCGCGGCAAGGTCACCCCGGAGAACGTCGGCCGCCTGGTGCACCTGCGCGTCGAGCTGCAACTGATGGCGCGCCTGCCGCGCTCCAACGCGCTGCTGTTTGGCATCCGAACCTACCTCATCAGCCTCGATGAACTGGTCAGCAACCCGGCCTGGGCGCAGCGCCTGCACCGGGTGATGCGCGACCTGCCCGATCCCATCGCCGATTACAAGGGCATCACCCGCTACCGCCAGACGCTGGTGGACTGGCTACGCCGGTTCGACACCGACGCCTGACGCATCACGCCATAGAACAACCACGACAAGAGGATTCCCCCATGGCTCACTCATGGCGCATCAGCGCGCTCCGCGAACGCCACCTGGCACTTGGTTCGAACCTGGAAGACTGGAACGGCATGGGCACCGCCTGGACCTATGCCAGCGACCTCGCCGACCACCACGAGGCCATCCGTACCCGCGCCGGGCTGATGGATGTGTCCGGCCTGAAGAAAGTGCACTACGTCGGCTCGCATGCCGAAAGCCTGCTGGAATACGCCACCACCCGTGACATCAGCAAGCTGTATCCGGGCAAATCGGTCTACGCCTGCATGCTCGATGAAGACGGCAAGTTCATCGACGACTGCATCGTCTACCGCACCGGCCCCAACGCCTTCATGGTGGTGCATGGCGCAGGCTCGGGCCACGAAGTGCTGATCCGCTCGGCCCAGGGCCGCCAGGTGGCGGTGCTGTTCGACGACGACCTGCACGACCTGTCCCTGCAAGGGCCTCGCGCCGTGGACTTCCTCGCCGAGCATGTGCCGGGCATCCGCGACCTGCCCTACTTCCACCACACCCAGACCAAGCTGTTCGACCGCCCGGTAATGATTTCCCGCACCGGCTATACCGGCGAGCGCGGCTACGAGATCTTCTGCAAGGCCGCCGACGCCCCAATCATCTGGGACGGCATCCTGGAGAAGGGCAAGGACCTCGGCATCATCCCCTGCGCCTTCACCGCGCTGGACTGGCTGCGGGTGGAGAGCTACCTGCTGTTCTTCCCCTACGACAACTCGCAGATGTACCCCTTCGCCGACCAAAAAGCCGGCGACACCCTGTGGGAACTGGGCCTGGACTTCACCGTATCGCCCGGCAAGCAGGACTTCCGTGGCGCCGGCGAGCATTACCGGCTCAAGGGTCAGGAGCGCTTCAAGATCTTCGGCGTGCTGCTCGACGGCCATGTCGCCGCGCAGAACGGCGACACCCTCTGGCACGAAGGCCGCCAGGTCGGCGTCATCACCTGCGCCATGTACTCGCGCCTCACCGAACGCTCCATGGCCATCGCCCGCGTCGAGCCACAGATCGCCGAGCAGGGGGTGCCCCTGGAAGTGCGCGGCAGCCTCAGCGTGAAAGCCATCGCCCACACATTGCCGTTCGACGACCCCGAGAAAAAGAAGCGCACCGCCAAGGGCTGAGCGCGCCGCTACTTGCCTGCACGAGAGCAACCGACATGAATCACTTCATCCTCAAGATCAGCTGCCCGGCCACCTCCGGCATTGTCGCCGCGGTCACCACCTACCTCGCCGGACGGCAGTGCTACCTGAGCGAGCTGGCGCAATTCGACGACGAGTACACCGGGCGCTTCTTCATGCGCGCGGTGTTCCGCTTCAACACTGGCGCCAAGCCGGACATCGACGCCCTGCGCCAGGGCTTCGATGACGTTGCCGTGCCCTTCGAGATGGACTGGGAGCTGTTCGAAGGCAACCGCCCCATGCGCGTGCTGCTGATGGTGAGCAAGTACGACCATTGCCTCACCGACCTGCTCTACCGCCACCAGAAGGGTGAGATGGACATGCAGATCACCGCCATCGTCTCCAACCATCTGGACCTGCGGCCGATGGCCGAGCGCGAAGGCATCCGCTTCATCTACCTGCCGGTGACCCGCGACACCAAGGCCCAGCAGGAAGCCGAGCTGATGAAGATCGTCGACGAAACGCAGACGGAACTGGTGGTCCTGGCCCGTTACATGCAGATCCTCTCCGATGACCTGTGCAAGCAACTCTCGGGGCGCGCGATCAACATCCACCATTCCTTCCTGCCCGGCTTCAAGGGCGCCAAGCCCTATCACCAGGCCTACGAGCGCGGCGTGAAGCTGATTGGCGCCACCGCGCACTACGTGACTTCGGACCTCGACGAAGGCCCGATCATCGAGCAGGAAGTCCAGCGCGTGGACCACGCCTACCTGCC